>NZ_DATKTK010000043.1:0-136876 GCF_035531155.1 Sulfuricella sp.
AATCTGGTGCGCCGTGTCCACCTACGTGCTGATCGCCATCGTTAAAAAGGAGCTTCATCTCAATGCCTCGCTCTACACTTTGCTACAGATTTTGTCGGTCTCGGTTTTTGAGAAAACCCTTATTTCATGCGCCTTGCAGCCCGACACCACCAGAACTATTGCGACACAACCAAGCAACCAAATGATTCTGTTCGATTTTTAACCGGACACTAGTGTTTTTATACAACGATCCTCTCTGCCACCCGCGCCGCTCCCATCAGACCGACCTTGGGGTTGAGCACGACATGAACGGGAATATCCCCCAGCAGCCCGGCAAAGCGCCCCTTGTCGGCAAAAGCGCGTAGAAATTCTCCGTCCTCCAGCTTGCCCATGATCTGCGGCGCGATGCCGCCGGCAATGTACACGCCGCCGCGCGCCAGAACTTTGAGCGCAAGGTTGCCGGCTTCCGCGCCGTAGATGCGAGCGAACAGGTCAAGCGTGGACACGGCCAAGGCATCTTTGCCGCCCATGGCGAGGGTCGAAATCGCCGCCGCCGGGTCGCCATCCTTCATCGCTGATTGCAACTTCGCAGTTGCCTGCTGACCTCGGCTGTCGCGCAGGAACTCGAAGATGTTCACCATACCCGGGCCGGACAGCAGCCGTTCGTAGGAGACATGGCCGTAACGCTCGGCCAGATGGCGCAGCAACTCGATTTGCAGCGCATCGGTCGGCGCGAAGTCGGCATGGCTGCCCTCCGACGGAAAGGCTGCGTAATAGCCCCCCTGCCAGACCATGAAGCCTTCTCCCAAGCCGGTGCCGGCGCCGATCACCGCGCGCACGCCAAATTCCTGCGGCGCGCCGGCTTGCAGAGTCGCCAGATCCCGGCTTTCCAGGGCCTCGATGCCGTAAGCCACGGCCTGAAAATCGTTGATCAATCGAACCTGCGGGATGCGGAATTCCGCTGCGATCGACGCCTCATCGATCCGCCATGGCAGGTTGGTGATGTTCGCCCGCCCTCCTTCAACCGGGCCGGCCACGCCAAAACAGGCGGCGGCAAGGGAGAGGGAGGGGAAATCGTTCAGGAAACCGGCGGCGACCTGTTCCAGGCTGGCGAATGAAGCGCTGTCGAAGCGCCGCTCGGCAAGCACGCCGCCACCGGCTTCGAACAGCCGAAGCAGCGTCTTGGTGCCGCCGACATCACCGGCGAGTAAGGTTTGCTTGATGGAAGTATTCATGGCCAGAATGATAAACTACTCTGCAAGATAATGCCGTGATCACAATACCAACACATCGAAGCGAGGCCACTAGGATCCGGCCTTGCTGCCGCGCTTCCGGAAGGCGAACCGCTTCCCCTGCTGGCAAACGCCTGGCTGATGCAATTGCGGATGACCTGGGATACGCTGAACAACGACTGGAACCAGTGGATGTTGGGCTCTACGGGCAGGAACGGCTATGACTTGCTGTCACGCCCGGGATTCGAGATGGCCTCGTGGAAGGAACTGGCGGCCGGGCTTGGCGGCTGGCGTTGGGCGCATCAGCAATCAGCTGAGCTTTATATTGCACTGCGTTACGCGCCAGACCCAAATACCGCCGACTTGCGACAGTTCAGGAAGCGAGGTAAGAGCCTTCAAGCCCAACCAGATTAAGTCTTGAAGCGCCCCACCAACGTTTGCAAGTCGTCGGCCAAGTGCTCAAGATTGCGCGCCCCAGACACCGCCTGTTCATTGGAGCGCGCACTTTCTCCTGCCATCGCGGCAATCGCCTCGACATTGGCCGCCACTTCGTTGCTCGCAGCACGTTGTTTCTCGGTGGCGGCGACGATACTGGCCAGTTCGCGACTAACCTCTCCCACCGAGCCACTGGCCTCGGACAGTACGATTGCCACATTCTCCAATGCATCCTGACTGCTGCTCAGATGCTTCAGGCCATTTTCGATGGAAACTTCCACGGTAGCGGACTGTTGTGCCAGCGCATGGGTCACCGCATCGATCTCGCTGGCTGAATGTGCCGATTTCTCGGCCAGCTTCCTGACCTCATCGGCCACCACGGCGAAGCCGCGCCCCTGCTCGCCGGCACGGGCCGCCTCAATAGCCGCATTCAATGCCAGCAGGTTGGTTTGCTCGGCAATATCCTTGACCTGACGGGTCATGGTGGTAATGGCCGCGGTGCTGCGCACGAACTCGTTGACCGAACCGGCAATTTCCCTGACGGCACTTTCCACCATATCAATTTCGCCCACCAGCGCAGACAGGCTCTCATTCCCCTGGTTGGCGCGCTCCAGACTTTCCTCGGCCTGATGCCCGACCTGCCCGGTGCTTTGTGCCACTGAAGCGATGCTACTGGCCATTGCTTCAACGGCGCCAGCAGTGGAAATGGATCTCTCGCTTTGCTGCGCGGCACTCTCGGCAATCTGCTGGGCATTGCCGGAAAGCTGCTTTGCTGCAACGGAGACCTGAGTAGCCGAGCCACTTACATGCCGGATCAGGGCGCTGAACTTCTCCATCACCTGGTTGAAGGATTGTGACGCCTCACCGATCTCGTCCGTATGTTCCACATCGAGGCGCCGGCTCAGGTCCCCTTCCCCCTGTGCAATGTCTCTCAGGCCATGGGTCATGTGCTCGAGCGGCCGGGTCACGAATTTGGTAATAAACAGGTAAATGAACAGGAGCAGCGGAATGCTCATCAGCACTGCCGCCGCAAAAATCTGGGTGCTGAAATCCCTTACCGCTGCGTTTTCCTTCTCCAGCGAGATGTTCATGCTCACCGCACCAAGCACGGTCCCGGCCGGCACCATGTGGCACATCAGGCAGTCCTTGCCTAGGTAGTTTTTCTGTGCAATCGCCGGGATCACGGCCCTCAGGCTCTCACCGAAGGAGTTTTGCTGAACCTGGTAATAGGGTTTGCCGGATTCCAGAACCTTCTTCTCGGTGTCATCGGTTTTCTGCTCGTCCGCCGAACCCGCGCCAAACTGCTTGGCCACAGCATCGCTGCGAATCACCCGCAGCGCCTTGATTTCGTCGGATTGCTTAATCTGGTCGAGATAGACCGCTCGCTGGGCAATGGTGCCGGTAATCATCATCCCGGTCAGGCTGGCCATGGTCATTTTGTGGACGCTGTTGGAGAAGTCTTCCGCCTGCTTGATCGCGGTTTCCCGGCTTTTCATCGACGCCCAGTAGATCATTCCAGACCAAGCCAGAACCAGCATCAACCAGATCACAATGACAAGCCGAACCCAGATCTTCATATTATTGAAACTGCTTATAGCCTTGTTCATGCTTCAAAATCCTCACGTCCATGAAATAACTTTGTCGTAATGCCCACTAGGCGGGCCGATTATAAACCCCTAGGCCGAATCGTGCATCGGATAATAAGATCCATAGGTCTGATAGTCAACGAGTGTTTGGAGACGCGCGTCCCCAGGCTTTAAGCAGCTTCAACTATCTCGACGGGGATGCCGGTCTCAACCCGGTCAAACAGGTCCAGGATATCTGCATTTTGCATCCGCACGCAGCCCTTCGAGCCGGGCACGCCCATCTCCGCTCCGTCCGGGGAGCCGTGGATGTAAATGTAGCGGCGCATGGTATCGACGCTGCCGAGCCGGTTCCTGCCCGGCTCGCAGCCTGAAAGCCAGAGAATACGGGTGAGTATCCAGTCGCGACCGGGAGATTGCGCGCCCAGTTCCGGCGTATAAACCTCTCCGGTCGGCCGGCGTTTGACGAACACGCTGTTGACGGGCTGACCCGCACCGATCTTGGCACGAATGATGTGCGACCCGCGCGGCGTGCAGTAGCTGCCGCTCTCCTCACCGACCCCATTCAGGGCAGTGGAGACGATATAACGCCTGATCAGCGCGTCCTGATCATCGAACAATTCCAGGGTTTGATCGGCAACGACTATCCTAATTCGCAACGTGATAACCCTTTCCGCGCCGCTGCGCAAAAAAATCACTCAACAGGCCGCCACATTCGTCCGCCAGAACCCCGCCCACCACCTCGGCATGGTGGTTTAGCCGGGTCTCGGCAGGGAGATCGATGATGCTGCCGCAAGCGCCGGTTTTTGGATCGGAAGCGCCGTACACCACCCGCTCGACACGAGCGTGGAAAATCGCCCCCATGCACATGACGCAGGGTTCCAGGGTCACGTAAAGGGAGCAACCGACCAGCCGGTAATTGCCGAGGCTCTCGGCGGCATCGCGCAAGGCCATGATTTCCGCATGGGCGCTGGGGTCGTGGCGCGAAATCGGCGCATTGAAACCGCGCCCGACAATCTCTCCATTTCTCACCACCACCGCCCCGACGGGCACCTCCCCCGCAGCCCAGGCATCGCGGGCAAGGGCGAGCGCATCGCGCATGAAACGCATATCCAATGAATCATCTTCCATAAGCAAATAAAACTATCACAGTTCCATGGGGATGGTCACGCCTTTGCCACCCGAAGTAAAATAGAAGGATTGCGAACAAGGACAAAATTGGCATATTAGGACCATCATTAGCATTAACCCAGAAAGCAGGAATACAACAAGTGCCAGAGTTACAACATCAAAACGACATTCTCCGCGCCAAACTGAATAGGGAAACGTCCAGGATTTCGTGGAAGGAATTGCTTCGTTTTTTTGCCGCCGGAACGGTCATTGCGGTTAGCGCGGAACTGGATTTGGTTGAAGTCGCCATTCAAATCTCGAATGACAACAAGGCGCTGATCGAACAATGGATGCTCGAGAAGCGAGTTGACAAGGTCTCCGATGCACAGGCGAAAGACTGGCTGGAAACAGATGCCACCTTGTGGGCAGTGGTGGTCAGGCCGTGGATATTGGTCCAGCAAGTCACCTCATAAACCAATCAAGCCCGCTCCGCGTTTCTGCTGCCGGGCCGCGGAGTCAGCCTTACGAAAAAGCGAGCGGGCGCTGGCTCGTTCTCACTCCCACTCTATCGTTCCGGGCGGCTTGCCGCAGATGTCGTAGACGACGCGATTGATGCCGCGCACTTCGTTGATGATGCGGTTGGAGACTTTCCCCAGCAGCGTGTAGGGAAGCTCTGCCCAGTGTGCGGTCATGAAGTCCTGGGTCTGCACTGCGCGCAGCGCGACGACGTAATCATAGGTACGACAGTCGCCCATCACCCCTACTGCTTTCACGGGCAGAAATACGGCAAAGGCCTGCGAGGTTTTTTCATACCAGCCCGAGGCGCGCAACTCCTCGATGAAAATGGCATCGGCACGGCGCAGCAGATCGGCGTACTCCGGCTTCACTTCGCCCAGGATGCGCACGCCCAGGCCGGGGCCGGGGAAGGGGTGACGGTAGACCATGTCATGGGGCAGGCCGAGCGCAACGCCGAGCTCGCGCACTTCATCCTTGAACAATTCCCGCAGCGGCTCCAGCAGCTTGAGATGCAGGGTATCAGGCAGGCCGCCGACATTGTGGTGCGACTTGATGGTATGGGCCTTCTTGGTCTTGGAACTGGCCGATTCGATCACGTCCGGGTAGATCGTCCCCTGCGCCAGCCACTTTGCGTTCGGCAGCTTTGCCGACTCGCTCTGGAACACCTCGACGAATTCGCGGCCGATGATCTTGCGCTTCTGTTCCGGGTCGGTCACACCCGCCAGATGCTTCATGAATTCCGCACCGGCATCGACGTGGATGACCTTGACGCCGAGATTATCGGCGAAAGTCTTCATCACCTGCTCGGCCTCATTCAGGCGCAGCAGGCCGTTATCCACGAACACGCAGGTGAGTTGCGTACCGATGGCGCGATGCAGCAGCGCGGCCACCACCGAGGAATCCACCCCGCCGGACAGTCCGAGGATGACTTCGTCCGACCCCACTTCGGAGCGAATTCTGCCGATCGCTTCCTCGACGTAATCCGGCATGTTCCAGTCGTAGCCGCAACCGCAGATGCCATGCACGAAGCGCTCGAACAGGGCCTTGCCCTGCAGGGTATGGGTCACTTCGGGGTGAAACTGCACACCGTAAAAATGGCGGGCTTCGTCGGCCATGCCGGCGATCGGCGTAGCCGCGTTGGAGCTGATCACCTTGAAGCCCGGCGGCAGTTCCGTCACCTTGTCGCCGTGGCTCATCCACACGTCGAGCAGGCCGTGACCTTCCTCGTTGATCCGATCCTGAATGTCGCGCAGCAGCGCGGAATGGCCCTGTGCGCGCACCTCGGCATAGCCGAACTCGCGATGCAACGCGTTTTCCACCTTGCCGCCCAATTGCGCCGCCATGGTCTGCATGCCGTAGCAGATACCGAGCACCGGCACGCCCAGATTGAACACGATATCCGGCGCGCGCGGTGTTTCCTCCTCGTAGACCGAGGACGGCCCGCCGGAGAGGATGATGCCCCGGGGGTTGAAATCACGGATGAACTGTTCGCTCACATCGTAGGGATGCAGTTCGCAGTAAACGCTGGATTCGCGCACCCGACGGGCAATCAGCTGGGTGTATTGGGAACCGAAATCAAGGATGAGGATTTTCTGGTGCATGGATGAGGAGGCCGGTAATGAGTGATGGGGAATGGGGAATGTCGGAGTAATGGGTGAGGCACCCATTACTCCTCTCTCATCACCCATTACTCGACGTGGTAGTTGGGCGCTTCCTTGGTGATCTGCACGTCGTGGACGTGAGACTCGCGGATACCCGCCGAACTGATCTCGACGAACTCGGCCTTGGCGTGTACCTCGGCGATGCTCGAACAACCCAGATAGCCCATGCTCGAACGCACGCCGCCGATCAACTGATGAATCACCGACAGCACACTACCCTTGTAGGGCACCCGACCTTCGATACCTTCCGGCACCAGTTTGTCGGCATTGGCTTCTGCTTCCTGGAAGTAACGGTCTTTTGAACCCTGCTGCATCGCACCGAGCGAACCCATGCCGCGGTAGGATTTGTAGGAGCGGCCCTGGAACAGCTCGATTTCGCCTGGGGCTTCCTCGGTGCCTGCGAACAGGCCGCCGAGCATCACGCAATCCGCACCGGCAGCGATCGCCTTGGAGATGTCGCCGGAATAGCGGATGCCGCCATCGGCGATTATCGGCACGCCGCTGCCTTTCAGCGCCTGCACCACATTGGCGATGGCCGTAATCTGTGGCACACCGACGCCAGCAACAATACGGGTGGTGCAAATCGAGCCCGGGCCGATGCCGACCTTGACTGCATCGGCGCCGTGGTCAACCAGCGCCAGAGCCGCCGATGCGGTGGCAATATTGCCGCCGATCACTTGGACCTGCGGGAAGTTGTCCTTTACCCACTTCACCCGGCTCAGCACACCTTGGGAATGGCCGTGCGCAGTATCCACTACGATCATATCCACACCCGCTTCAGCCAGCAGGGTAACGCGCTCCTCGGTACCCTCGCCCACGCCCACTGCGGCACCTACCCTCAGCCTGCCCTGGCTGTCCTTGCATGCCAGCGGATGCTCGGTGGATTTCTGAATGTCCTTGACGGTGATCAGACCACGCAGCTCGAAATCATTGTTGATCACCAACACCCGCTCCAGGCGGTATTTATGCATCAGCGTCATGGCTTCTTCGCGGCTGGCGCCTTCTTTGACCGTGATCAGGCGGTCTCGCGGCGTCATGATATTCTTGATCGGCTGATCGAGGTTGGTCTCGAAGCGCAGGTCGCGGTTGGTGATGATGCCGACCACATGACCGTTATCCACCACCGGCAGGCCGGAAATCTTGTGCTGGCGAGTCAGCACCAACACATCGCGGACCGTCATCTCCGGGGAAATGGTGATCGGATCCTTGACCACGCCGCTCTCAAAGCGTTTCACGCGGGCCACCTGCGCGGCTTGCGCGGCGGCGGTCATGTTCTTGTGAATAATGCCGACCCCCCCTTCCTGCGCCAGAGCGATCGCCAGGCGCGCTTCGGTGACGGTATCCATCGCCGCCGAAATCAAGGGGATGTTGAGGGAAATTTCTCGGGTAAGCCGCGTGGCGAGGCTTACGTCGCGGGGCAAAACGTTGGAATACGCAGGGACCAACAATACATCATCGAAGGTCAGCGCTTTCTGAATAACACGCATGTTTTTATCCTTGTTACCAAAGCGATATTATACAAGTTTCGGGCATCCCCGGTAAACCGGCTTCTCTAATTTTTACATTTACTTTGCCGACCTTATAAACCCGGTACGCTTGAACCATTGACGGGCGTATCGCGAAACGCTATGTTTAGCCACACAAAACAAATATCGAGGAGAGCAAATCATGCGTAACACCCTTATTACTATCATCACTTTCGGTTTCTTGCTGCTCAGCGGCTGTCAGAGCAGCGGTACGGTAAAACCCGACTCATCCGCCGCTATCACCCCGGCTGCCGAGGCCGCCAAACCCGCACTCTCCGAAGAAGCCAGGCAGGCACTCGCCAAGGCCGAAGCCGACGTCAAGGAGGCAAAAACCCAGAAAGCACTATGGACCACGGCGGAAGACGCCCTGAAGAAGGCACAAGAAGCCGCAGCCAAAGGCGACAGCGCGGCCACCCTGAAGCTTTCAAAAACCGCGAGCGAGCAAGCCCGCCTGGGGTTGATGCAAAAGAGCTACCCTCTAACCAAGTGAACCAAATGCCAATTATGCGACAATTTCTGACTATCGTTTCGATGCTGGCACTGGCGACTGCCGCACAAGCCGGGGTCACCCGATGGGTGGGTGCAGATGGTAAGGTGCATTATTCCGACCAACCTCCGCCACCCACCGCCAAATCGCAAAAAACCCTGGACCTGAAGACCAGTCCAGCCTTGCCCATAGCCGCACCCGATAGCAAGGACGGAGAAAAAAGCCTGGCGGAGAAGGATCTGGAATTCCGAAAACGCAGGGTTCAGGCGGAAGAGACCGCTGCCAAACAAGCCAAGGATCAGGAAGAGGCGAAAAGCAGAAAGGCGAACTGCGAGCAAGCACGCCATCAGGTGCAGGCCTTGCAGGGGGGGCAAAGGATCAGCAAATTCGACGAAAAAGGCGAACGCGTCTTTCTCGAAGACAATGACCGCGCGCAAGCCCTCGAGGCAGCGAAGAAGTCGGCGGACTCTTGGTGTAAATGAGATGAAACGATAAAAGCAGCTCAGCCACTGATAAACACGGATTAACACAGATAAAACAACACGCTGCTGAAATTTTCTGTTCATCCGAAAGGTGCGTCAGATGAGAATGGTAACTCATTGATAATCTGTGTACATCCGTGTTAATCCGTGGCTAAGTAGCCGTTTTTAACATGAAATCAGGTTGGGGCCGCTTCGGCATCCCCGGCTTCCTTCTTCATTTCCTTGCCTTCTGCCGCACGTTTCCTGCGGATTTCCTTCGGATCGGCAATCAGCGGGCGGTAAATCTCGATTCGGTCCTTATCCCGGAGTACGGCGTCAAGCTTGACTTGCTTGCCGTAAATCCCCACCTTGGCGCTGGCCAGGTCAATTTCCGGAAAATCCCGCAGGATGCCGGACCGCTCAATCGCCTCGGACACCACGGCACCCGACCTTATCTTCAAGGACAGGATCTCCTGTTTCTGTGGCAGGGCATACGCCACTTCCACCAAAATATCTTCACTCATGGCTCACCATATATGACTGCTGCACGTTGAACGAAAGCTTCGACAAAACTGTTTGCGATATGTCCGAAAACCGGACTGACCAGCTTCTCCATGATCTTGCTTGAGAATTCATAATGGAGTTTAAACTCGATCTTGCAGGCCGTCTCATCCAGTTCGACAAATCTCCAACTGCCCTCAAGATGGCTGAACGGGCCGTGGCGGAACTTCATTTCGATCAGGTGCGGCGCCTGCCGAATATTTTCGGTAGCGAAGCTTTGCTTGATATGATGATAGTCGATATGCACCGTCGCTTCGAGCGCTTCGTCGCTATGCCGCTGCACCTCCGTCCCGCCGCACCAGGGAAGGAAATTCGGATAATCCTCGATCCGATCGACCAGCACGAACATTTGCCGAGCCGAGTAAAAAACCAGCACGGATTTTTCCACTACTATCATTCAGTCTGCCGCTATCAAAAACTGTTAAAATACACGATTTCCCAGAGAAACTCACCAGAGAAATTCACCTGCCGATGAGCATCGCGCAAAACAAAAAAGCTTTTCACGACTACTTCATCGAGGAAAAGTATGAAGCCGGCATCGTCCTTGATGGCTGGGAGGTCAAGGCGATCCGCGCCGGGCGTACGCAACTCAAGGAAGCCTACGTCATCATCCGCGGCGGCGAACTCTATCTGCTCGGCTGCCATATCAGTCCGCTGCCGACCGCCTCCACCCACGTCAACCCCGACCCGGTGCGCACTCGCAAACTGCTGCTGCATGCCGAGGAAATCAGCAAGCTGATCGGCAAGGTGGAGCGATCCGGTTACACCCTCGTACCGCTGGACATGCATTTCGTCCGTGGCCGCATCAAGCTGGAAATCGGCCTGGCCAAGGGCAAAAAACAGCACGACAAGCGGGAAGCCGAGAAAGAGAAAGACTGGCAGCGCGAAAAACATCGCCTGTTGCGGAACAAATAACCTAAAAAAGCAGTTCAGCCACGGATTAACACGGATTTACACAGATTATCAATGAATTACCACTCTCACCCCAATCATTTTCTGGAGGAGGCGTGAACCCTCAACAACACATTGTTTTATCTGTGTTAATCCGTGTTAATCTGTGGATAAAAGAGGTTTGCAGAATGAAAGTTTTCGGATTCGCCGGTTACTCGGGCAGCGGCAAGACCACCTTGATCGAACAGCTGATTCCGCTGTTCGTGGCGCAAGGACTGAAGGTGTCCTTGATCAAGCATACCCACCACGATTTTACCGTCGATCAGCCGGGCAAGGACTCCTACCGCCACCGCGTTGCAGGCTGCAGCGAGGTGATGGTGACTTCGCAACATCGCTGGGCGTTGGTTCATGAGTTGCGCGATGAACCGGAACCGGGGTTGAGAGAACTGCTGGCGCGGCTTTCGCCCTGCGATCTGGTGCTGGTTGAAAGCTTCAAGAATGAGGCGATTGCCAAACTGGAGGTGCACCGCACTGTCATTGGCAAGCCGTTGCTTTTTCCCCATGACCCGAATATCGTCGCCATCGCCAGCGAGCTTCCCCTAGAAACGTTGCTGCCGCAATTCAGGCTAGACCAGCCGAAAAAAATCGCCGAATTTGTCTTGCAACAAACAGGTCTTATAAAACATGGATAAGAAACCGAACATGCTCAGCGCTGACGAGGCGTTGTCCTTTCTGCTGGCACGAGTGCGGCCAGCAAACAAAACCGAACAGATCGCTACCTCCGATGCGCTGGGGCGGGTACTTGCCGAACGCCTGACTTCGGCGGTCAACGTTCCTCCGCTGGACAACAGCGCCATGGATGGCTACGCGGTGCGAATTGCCGACCTCATGAACGCATCGACCCGACTACGGGTGACTCAGCGCATCCCGGCCGGCACAGTCGGGCAGCCGCTGGAAGCCGGCCAAGCCGCCAGAATTTTCACCGGGGCGCCAGTGCCGGCAGGCTGCGACGCAGTGGTGATGCAAGAATATTGTGGCGTCGAAGGTAATACGGTAACCGTCAGCAAACATCCCAAAACGGGCGAGAATATCCGCCGTTCCGGCGAGGACATTGCTGCCGGAGCCGAGATTCTTCCCGCCGGCATCAGGTTGCGCCCTCAGGAAATGGGGCTGGCAGCATCGGTCGGCATTGCAACCCTGCTTGTTTACCGTAAGCTGAAAGTTGCCACTTTCTTTACCGGCGATGAAATCGTCATGCCCGGGGAGTCCCTCAAGCCAGGCCAGATCTACAATTCCAACCGCTTCGTACTGACCGGCCTGCTACAGGCGCTGGGCTGTGAAGTCATTGATCTGGGGATCGTGCCGGATGACTTCACCGCTACCGTGAAGGTGCTCGAAACCGCTACAGCCGGAGCGGACCTTATCATCACTAGCGGCGGCGTCTCCGTGGGCGAGGAAGACCATGTCAAAGCCGCAGTGGAAGCGGTAGGCAAGCTCGATTTGTGGAAAATCGCGATCAAGCCGGGCAAGCCGCTGGCTTTTGGCGAGGTCGGCACGGTGCCATTCATCGGCCTGCCGGGCAATCCAGTCTCGGCTTTTGTCACCTTTTGCCTGTTCGTGCGACCGTTCATTTTGCGCAGCCAGGGCATTACTGCCGCTGTCCCGCAAGCCTTCTCGCTGAAGGCCGATTTCGACTGGCTGAAACCCGACAAACGCCGCGAATTTCTGCGCGCCCGGTTGCACACGGCGGAAAATGGCGAAGTCGAAGTCCAGCTCTACCCGCACCAGGGTTCCGGCGTCCTGACGTCCACCGTCTGGGCCGATGGCCTGGTGGAAGTGCAGGAAGGAACGCCGATCCAACGCGGCGAGACCGTCAAATTCCTGCCTTTCTCCGGATTGCTCAACTAACATCTAAGGAGGCCCGCATGATCACCCTGCTTTATTTCGCCCGTCTACGCGAAGCCTTCGGCCTTTCCGCCGAGCAGGCGAACCTGCCTGCCGATGTCGCCGATGTCCGATCACTGACTGAATGGCTGCGCCAGCGGGGCGGCGCATGGCAGGAAGAGCTTGCCCAGGACAAACCAGTACGCATGGCCGTCAATCAAGACATGGCTGCCCCGGACACAGCCGTGCGTGATGGCGACGAAATAGCTTTCTTCCCACCCGTGACGGGAGGCTGAAATGCCGGTACGCGTGCAAACCGAAGATTTCGACCTCGGCGCGGAAATCCTTAATCTGCGCCGGGGTAATACTGGAATCGGCGCAGTCGCCAGCTTCGTCGGCCTGGTGCGCGATCTGAACCACAACACCACGGTTACCGAAATGACCCTGGAACACTACCCCGGCATGACGGAAAAAGCATTGACCGAAATCGTGGAGGAAGCGAAGCGGCGCTGGAATATCATCGATGCGCTGGTGATCCACCGCATCGGCCCACTCAAACCCACGGACCAAATCGTGCTGGTAGCGGTCAGCAGCGCGCATCGTGGCGACGCCTTCGCCGCCTGCGAATTCATCATGGATTACCTGAAGACCCGGGCACCGTTCTGGAAGAAAGAGCAGACCGAAGAGGGCGTACATTGGGTGGACGCGCGTGAAAGTGACGAAACAGCGGCACAACGCTGGGCTGCGCCATCAGCCTGATTTACCCGGGTTAACTTGAAAAAATAGGCATTCTCCGCTAAAGTTCCATCAGTTCATGCCGTTATCCTTACCATAAATCGGATAACCGCTAATGGATCGCGAGGCGTCAATGACGTTATCGAAAAACGATCTGCAACCCGAAGGAATTAACTTTGAAGATCGATGCCTCCGTAAAATCGCCGACCAGTAGCGGCGTCAAAGAAACCGCGCCACGCGCCTCGAAGGCGGGGACGGGCGCGCCGACTGCCGCACCGCAAGGAAAATCAAGCTCGCAGGACAATGTCCGGATCACCGCACTTTCATCGCAGCTTCAAGCCATGGAAAGCAGCATGGACAACGTGCCGGTGGTTGATAGTGCACGCGTGGAAGCAATCAAACTGGCCATTAGCGAAGGGCGCTTCAAAATCAACCCGGAAGTCATTGCAGACAGCCTGCTGGCAACAGTTAACGACCTGATGCAGAACCAGAAGGGCTGATATTGACAGTCAACCCGGCAATCGCCTCTCCCTCCGATTTAGTCAAGAACCTGGAAGCAGAATTACGAGTATTCCAGGACTTCATCCAAGTATTACAAACCGAGCAGGATACTCTGGTTCAGGGCAATGTTGACCCCCTCCTCGAACTGGCCCGAATCAAATCCGAAAAAGTGGTGTTGCTGTCGCAGCTTGCCGAGAGCCGCGCCCGTTTCCTCAGCGCGCAGGGTTACTCCCAGGAACATGGCGGCATGACAAAGTGGATGCAGCAGCAGCGCGATGGAGGAAATCCACAAATTGCCAAACTCTGGCAGCAACTACTGACACTTGCGGAAAACGCCCAGCAACTCAATCAGATCAACGGCGGCATGATCGACACCCGACTCAGGAACAACCAGCAAGCACTTGCCATCCTTCAAGTAGCGGCCAATCAGAGCGCGCTGTATGGGCCGGACGGCCAGACCCAGGCTCTAGGTTTGGGGAGACCGATTGGCAAGGTTTAAGAGGGCTGCTTAGGGCGCCTTGGTAGTGCGAATTCCCTCCGGCACAGCCTTGGATACCTGGCTGGCAAGCGGAATGTCTGTAATTTTCTCCTGCTGTTCCGACAGAATCATGATTGTCACTCGGCGGTTCCGTGCGCGCCCTTCCGGCGTGCTATTGGTGTCAACCGGACGAAACTCCCCATAACCCACGGCGACCAGACGCTCGGGCGGCGCCCCGCTCTCTGCAAGCAGGCGTACCACACTGCTTGCACGTGCGGTCGACAGCTCCCAGTTGGACGGGAAAGCTGCGGTGTTTATCGGTGTGTTATCGGTAAACCCTTCCACCTGAACGTCATTTGGTACCTGCGCCAGAACACGCCCCACTGCGCGCAGCGCCTTGACCGACCCCGGCTCCAGGGACGCCTGGCCTGAAGCAAACAGCACACTGGCATTGATCTCGATCGCGATGCCGTGAACGCTTTGGCTGACCCTGACCTGGCCCTCTTTCACCAAGGGTTCCATCGCCTTGAGAATATCCATGGCGACACCTTTCATCTTCTCCGTTTGCTGTTTCTGACGGGCTTCAAAGACGGGGTCAGGTTTGCGCACGAAAATCGTTTGTTTCAGGACCAGAGCCTGAGCGGTACTCGACGCTCCCTTGGTTGATGCATCGATCCGCAGTGCGGGTGCAATCGGCGTGGTGGCGGTCGGTGCGTTCTTGAAGGCGTTGACCAGGGAATCGCTCAGCACCCGGTATTTGCCCTCATTAACCTGGGAAATCGAGTACATCACGACAAAAAAGGCGAACAACAGGGTAATGAAGTCGGCGTATGACACCAACCAGCGCTCGTGGTTCTCATGCTCTTCGTGCTTCTGTCTGCGCGCCATCGTACACCGCCGCCGGAAGTGGCTCTAAATGACTAAATGATGTAACCCTGCAATTTTGATTCGATCACGCGGGGATTCTCGCCGTTGGCAATGGATACCAGGCCTTCAATCAGCATCTCGCGCATCACCACTTCCTGCTCGATAAGGTATTTGAGCTTGCTGAACATCGGCAGGAAAAACAGGTTGGCCGATCCCACGCCGTAAACGGTGGCGACGAAAGCCACGGCGATACCTCCGCCCAGTTTGGATGGGTCGCTCAGGTTCTCCATCACGTGAATCAAGCCGAGCACCGCACCCAGAATGCCAATGGTAGGGGCATAGCCGCCCGCAGCCTGCCAGACTTTCGAAGCATCCAGATGATGTTTCTCATAAGTGGAAATTTCCACCTCAAGCGCGGCTCGAATTTTCTCCGGTTCGCCGCCGTCCACCAGCATTTGCAACCCTTTTTTGGTGAAGGCGTCCTGCAGCTCATCCAGTTGCGACTCCAGCGCCAACAATCCACCCTTGCGCGCAATGTTGCTCCAGTTCAGCACCTGCTCGATCAATAACTGCGGGACCGCCCTGGGTGGCCAGATTATCCATTTGGCCAGCCTCATGCCCTCAAAAAAAATCTTGGACGAACTCTGCAGCATGATGGCGCCCGTCGTGCCGCCGAGGACGATAACGAATGCTGTCAACTGCAGCAGGGAATTGATATGTCCCCCCTCCAGAACCTGGCCGCCAATAATCGCGGTAAAAGCCAGCAAAATACCGAATATGCTGACTAGATCCATCTGTCTGCTCCGTCGTTAATGCTCCACCCCATGCACCGTTTGCCTTCCATTTTCACAGCCATTCCTTCAACTTGCTGCGCAAGCGTGCCATGGCCTGGCTATGCAGCTGACACACGCGCGATTCGCTAACACCCAGCACCTCGCCGATTTCACGCAGATTCAGCTCTTCCTCGTAGTACATCGCCATCATCAGCTTCTCGCGCTCTGGCAGCATGCTGATTGCCTCGATCAGTTTTGCCCGGAACCTTCCGTCCTGCAGTTTAACGAACGGTTCGGCAGAGTCGTCGGCACAGTGGCGCTCGAAGAAGTCCTCGTCCTCGCCGTTCTGCAAGTCCTCGTAATGCAGCAACTGACAACCACGCGCGTCCAGCAGCATCTGCTGGTAGTCACCCAGACTCACGTGCAGCTCGTCGGCCACCTCACGCTCGGTCGGAGCGCGGCATACGCGCTGCTCCAAAGCATTCATTGCCATTTCGATCTGACGTAGCGTTTTCCGCGCCGAGCGCGGCAACCAGTCGCATTGCCGCAATTCATCCAGCATTGCGCCGCGGATACGCTGCACTGCATAGGTCTCGAACTGCGCGCCCTGCGTGTCGTCGTAATTGCTCACTGCATCAAGCAGGCCGATCATGCCTACCTGAATCAGGTCATCGACCTGAACGCTGGCAGGCAGCCTCGCCATCAGGTGATAGGCAATGCGCTTGACCAGCGGAGCATGTTGGACGACGTATTGATTTTTCTCCAGTCCGGTTTTGGCGTACATAGCGCAATTCTATAGGCGAAAGCCCCCCGCCGCCATCCGGCTGCTCTGAATCAGGCGCTGCATGAATGCTTCCAAGCGCCCGTCCTCGCCCGATGGTTGCGGCCACTGCTCCATGGTTTCCGCCAAGTCCCTGAGCGCTTTGGCCGATTCGGTGACGGGAAATGCTTCCACTACCGGCCGACAAATCCGGGCGGCCTGCCTGAGCTTCTCGTCAAACGGCACATAGCCCATGAAATCGAGGGATACATCGAGGAATCGCACAGCCACTTCAGCCATGTTATCGTACAGCGCCCGCGCCTCCTGCTCGTTCTTGACCTTGCTGGCCAGGATATGGAAACGGTGAATGGCAAAATTCTGATTGAGCACCTTGATCAGGGCATAGGCGTCTTTAATCGAAGAAGGATGCGGGGACACCACGATCACGATTTCCTGCGACGCCAAAGAAAGCGGCAAGACATTGCTCGCAAACCCGGCAATGGCATCCACCAGCACCACGTCCACCGTTTTCGACAGCTGACGGAATGACTGTACCAGCCAATCCTGATCTTCCTGCCCCAGTTCTCCCAGCACTCGCAGTCCATTGCCGGCGGAAACGATACCTACCCCCTCCGGTCCGCGCAGCATCACCTCATCCAGCGTCTTTTCGCGCCGGATCACGTGCATCAAGTCGTAGCGTGCGGTGAGGCCTAGCAGCGTTTCTGTGCTACCTTTGCCCTGCTGCTCGTCCAGCACCAGCACATGTCGACCACGCTTGGCCAATGCCACGGCAAGGTTGACGACAATATTGGTTTTTCCGACCCCGGTCCTGCCGCTAGTCAGCGTCACCACCCGCACCGAATCCCGTGCCAGCAGACGACGCAACCCCTCGGCTTGATCCTGCAGGACATCAGCCACGTAGCGCTCCCACGTCACGCTTTGCTTCCGTGTAGCCGGTCGACTCTACACCAGCCAACCCGCCGGCCGCCGCCATAACCAATGGATATTCTGCTTCCAGCGGGGTAAACGGCGAATCTCCCTGGACGGGTTTCAAGACCCGATCCACCAGATAAACCGGATTTGGGAGGTGCAGGTCCTCCGGCACACGCTGTCCATTGGCAACATAATGGAGCATCAATTTGTGGCGGATCACCACGTCCAGCGCAGGGCCAATACTGATCGCCTCATCGATTTTTGTCAGGATGCAGCCATCCATATCATCCTTCTTGTAGGAACGGACAACGTCTTCAAGTGTGCTGCCCTGCCCGTTGGCGGAAAGCAGCAATAAGCGCTTGATGCTGCGTCCGGCGCCGGACAGAAGTGCCACCTGCTCGGAAAGGCGGCGATCGCGCTGGCTCATGCCGACCGTGTCGATCAGGATCAGGTGCTTGTTCTGCAGATCGGACAGGGTGAGTTGCAAATCGGCCTCATCCTTGATCACGTACACCGGTACGCCGAGTATCTTGCCGTAAATGCGCAACTGCTCGTGAGCACCGATCCGGTAGGTGTCGGTAGTGATCAGTGCCAGACTGGCCGGACCATGTTTCAAGGTGCAGCGCGCCGCCAGCTTCGCCACGGTGGTGGTCTTGCCGACTCCAGTGGGTCCGGTCAACGCATAGACTCCACCGCGCTCGACAATATCGTCGCCCGCCTTCACGACATGCAGGTTGTGCATCAGTGCCGCCTTCAGCCAGCGCAGGCTTTTTTCCAGATCATAGCCGGTCGGCATTTTATCCAGCAGCTGGCGCGATAACAACGGGCTGAACCCCACGCTCAGCATGTGGCGCAATGCCTCGACCTTGGCGGGTTCTCCTCGTTGCAGCTCGCCCCAGGCAAAGCCTGACAGCTGGCCTTCCAGCATTCCACGCAGAAACTTGATTTCGCGGATGATTTCCTGAGTCACCAGATCCGGGGAAGCATCCTTGCTCTCCGTTTCCACCACGGCCGGCTTGCCCTTTTCCTGCAACTCGGCGATTTGTGATCGTGAAATCGTAGAAGATACGGCAGTGGGCTGCGGAGGTGGCGTGGGCTCGGCACGGGTGAAAAATTCTGCAGGCATCGGCCGCGCCTTGGCTGGGGGCGGGCTCACCGGGTTGCCGGCAAGGGATGAGACATCCATATCTGCCACCGCCATGATCTCGATACCGCCCGCCACCTGGCGGTTGGACAGGATGATGGCGTCGGCACCCAGTGCGTCCCTGACTTGGCGCAGGGCCTCGCGCGTGGAGCTGGCATGAAATTTCCGGACGTTCATCCCCTACCCCCCAATACGGCGGTCACTCTAATGGTTTTGGTATCCGGCACTTCGGCATGAGAAATGACCTTGAGTTGCGGCACAGCGCGCCGCAAGAAGCGCGACATCAGGCCACGCAACGGCGCCTGCACCAGCAGTACGGCCGGCAGGCCGATCTGCTCCTGGCTCTGCGCCACGGCCTGCGCCTGTGCCAGCAAGTTTTCTGCCAGACCGGGCTCCAGTCCGGCACCTTCAGCGCCCGACGTCTGAGTCGCCTGCATCAGAATACCCTCCAGGCCAGGGTCCAGCGTAATGACTTGTAATTCATTTGTGCCCGGATAAATTTGCTGGATGATAGCACGTCCCAGCGCGACACGAACCAGAGACGCCAGCTCTTCGACGTTTTGCGTACGCGGCGCATGCTCGGCGAGGGTTTCGATGACAGTACGCATGTCGCGGATATGCACGCCCTCTTCCAACAGGCTTTGCAAGACGCGGTGCAACGTAGAAAGGGATAAGAGCTTCGGCACCAGTTCCTCGATCAGCTTGGGCGATTCCTTCGCCAGATGATCCAGCAGTTGCTGCACTTCCTCGCGACCCAACAGTTCAGCGCTGTGCGACTGAATGATGTTGGACAGATGGGTTGCAATCACCGTGCTGGCATCCACCACGGTGTAACCGAAAGTTTGCGCCTGCTCACGCAGTTCAGCCTCAATCCAGACAGCGGGGAGACCAAAGGCGGGGTCGCGAGTGGGCGTGCCGGCCAAGCTGCCAAGCACCCGACCGGGGTTGATCGCCAGAAACATGCCGACATAAGCCTCTCCCCGCCCCATCTCGACGCCCTTCAAGGCAAGACGGTAGCCATTTGGCTTGAGTTCCAGGTTGTCGCGGATATGCACGGCCGGGACCACGAAACCCATTTCGTGAGCAAATTTCTTGCGAATGCCGCGAATACGTCTCAGCAGCTCTCCATCCTGATTCCGGTCCACCAGGGGGATGAGGCGATAGCCAACCTCCAGCCCCAGAATATCCACTGGCATCACATCATCCCAGCTCACTTCGACCGGCTCGGTCGGTGCCTGTAGCTGTGCCGTAACCTCAAGCGCCACGGGTTGCCGCGCGCGCTGTTCAATGTAATAGGCTGCGCCGGCAAGCATGGCCGCCAGCGTCAGGAAGGAGAAATGGGGCATGTTCGGAATCAGGCCCATTACGCCAATAATCGTGGCGGTAATGTAGAGCACCAGGGGCTGGTTGAACAACTGGCCGAGAAGTTGGGTGCTCAAATCCTCGTCGGTAGAAACGCGACTCACCACGATGCCCGCCGCAGTCGAGATTACCAGGGCGGGAATCTGCGCCACCAAGCCGTCTCCGATGGTGAGCAGAGTGTAGTTGTTGGCAGCAGTGGCGAAATCCAGGTTGTGCTGCAGCACGCCTATCGCCAACCCGCCGATGATCATGATCAGCATGATCAGAATGCCGGCGACGGCATCGCCGCGCACGAACTTGCTGGCGCCGTCCATCGAGCCGAAGAAATCCGCCTCCTGGGAAATGATAGAGCGGCGTGTTCGGGCTTCATCCTCGCCGATAAGTCCGGCGTTGAGATCAGCGTCGATCGCCATCTGCTTGCCGGGCATGGCATCCAGAGTGAAGCGCGCGCTGACTTCGGCAATCCGTCCGGCACCCTTGGTGATCACCACGAAATTGATGATCACCAGGATAATGAACAAGATAATGCCGACGGTGTAATTGCCTCCTACCAGGAAATGACCGAAGGCCTCGATCACCTTGCCAGCGGCGTCGGGGCCGGTGTGCCCTTCGAGCAGCACGATCCGGGCTGAAGCGACGTTGAGCGACAGCCGCAGCAACGTGGTCACCAGCAACACGGTGGGAAATACGGCGAATTCGAGCGGCTTGGTGGTATACAGGCTGACCAGCAGCACGATCATCGCCAGGGCGATGTTGAAAGTAAACAGCAGGTCAAGCAGGATTGGTGGCAGCGGCAGGATCATCATGCCCAGAATCATGATGATCAGGATCGGGCCGGCCAGTTTGGTCAAGCTCAGGCCGCCCGGTAAGTTCATTCCATCAACCCTGGCGTTCATGCGATTTCACTTTCCGGGTCCAAGCCCGGCGGCACCGGCAGGCTCCGTGGCGGCTGAGGCGGCACACCCCCACCTACCTCATAGCTGCGCAGCTGGTAGACATAGGCCAGCACTTCGGCTACCGCCGTATAAAGCGCGGCCGGAATTTCCTCGCCCAGCTCGCCATGGCGGAAAAGGGCTCGGGCCAGAGGCGGCGCCTCCAGAATCGGGATATGATGCTCCTCGCCCAACTCCCTGATGCGGGCCGCTATCAGCGCAGAACCCTTGGCAACGATGACCGGTGCACCCATCAGCTTGTCCTGGTAGCGCAACGCCACGGCATAATGGGTCGGGTTGGTGACGATCACGTCGGCCTTGGGTACTTCCGCCATCATGCGACGACGCGCCATCTCGCGCTGCATCCGGCGAATTTGCGCCTTGACTTCGGGCGAGCCTTCCGACTCCTTGTTCTCCTGTCGCACTTCCTCTTTGGTCATCTTCAGCTTGCTGGAGTGATCCCACAACTGGAAGGGCACATCGATCGCCACGATCAGTATCATCGAACTGACGATAGTCAGGAAGGTCACGCCAAGCAGGCTGCCCAAATGAGCAATGCTTTGATTGACCGATTCACCCGCCAGAGAAAACATCGCTTCCTTATGATGCATGATTACCCAGTAGGCGACGCCTCCAATCAGTGCCGACTTGCCCAGGGCCTTGACCAGCTCGACCAAGCTGTTCCGGGAAAACAGGCGGCCGAGGCCTTTAAGCGGATCGATGCGGCTGAAGTCGGGTTGCAATGCCTGGAAGGAAAACAGCCAGCCGCTCAGCACCATCGGTGCAAAAATTGCGGCTACAACCATCAACAGGATAAAAGGAAGAAAAGCAATGAGGGCGCTCAATGACAGTTGATGAATGCGGGCCAGCATCATCAGGGGGTCGAATGCCGCCGCCCGGTCCAGCATCAGGCCGCCACGCATCACCCCAGCCAGGCTGTCCATCAGTTGCGGACCCATCACCATTAAGCCAGCGCCGGCAGCGATCAACACGGTGAATGTCGATAGTTCGCGGGAACGGGCAACTTGCCCCTTCTCGCGGGCCTGCTCTATGCGTCGCGATGACGCAGGTTCTGTTCGTTCTAAATCGCTGTCTTCCGCCATTTATCCCCCTCGGCTGTAGGGCAGCGCAGGTAGCACATCTGGTGTGCAGTTTACATCATTTCCACCAGATATAGTAGGGGAGCAGGTTTTTTATCGGATTGCGAAGCTTGCCAGTAATGGCAAGATAATGCGAGGGAAGCGAGTCATTCGGTCTCGTCTATCCAGGCCATCTGGATCGCTTCGAGAATTTTCTCGCTGGATTTGTCCGGGTCGTCATCAAAATCGGTCAACTCGGTAACCCAACGGTGCAAATCGGTAAAGCGGACATAGCGGGGATCCACTTCGGGAAACTTTTCGTAAAGCTCGATGGCAATATCCAGCGTATCGGTCCACTTCATGATGTCCTCCGTCAGTGTTGCTCGCTGGCCAGATTGATGGTGTATTTCGGAATTTCAATCACCAGATCCTGGTCCTTGACGATCGCCTGGCAGGAAAGGCGCGAGGCCGGCTCCAGCCCCCAGGCCTTGTCCAGCATATCCTCTTCCAGTTCCTCGGCGGGATCCAGCGATTCGTAGCCTTCGCGCACCACCACATGGCAGGTTGTGCAGGCGCACGCTTTTTCGCAGGCATGCTCGATTTCGATGCCGTGCTCAAGCAGGGTATCGCAGATGGATACACCGGGCTTCGCCTCGATCAATGCGCCATCGGGGCAGAGTTGCTCGTTAGGTAGAACTATCAGTTGGGGCATGGTTTAAATCTCAAGTTCTTCCAGTTTATGGCCGGTCAGTGCCTTTTGCACGCTCTGGTCCATGCGTCGTCCGGCAAACATCTCGGAAATATGGTTCAGGCGTTCGACCTGCTCTTTGATTAGCTGATGGTTGACCCCTTCCAGGGCTCGGTGCAGCGCCGCCATTCCTTCATCGATCTCGGCGCGTTCCGCAGCGCTGAGCAGACTGTCGCCGTTTTCGTTGAGCGCCGCCTCGATCGCCTCAATCAGGCGCCCGGCCTCGACCTGCTGCTCGCGCAAGGCGCGCGCAGCCATGTCGGCCTTGGCATTTTCCTGAGAGGTGAGCAGCATTCGGGTAATTTCGTCATCGCTGAGGCCGTAGGACGGCTTCACCACAACTGAAGCCTCCACCCCGCTGCTTTTTTCACGCGCGGACACACTGAGCAGACCATCCGCATCCACCTGAAAAGTGACACGGATCCGCGCCCCGCCCGCCACCATCGGCGGGATGCCGCGCAGTTCGAATTTGGCCAGGGAGCGGCAGTCGCTCACCAGTTCGCGTTCGCCCTGCACCACGTGGATGCTCATCGCGGTCTGGCCGTCCTTGTAGGTGGTGAATTCCTGGGCGCGCGCCACGGGGATGGTGGAGTTGCGAGGAATGACCTTCTCCACCAGTCCGCCCATGGTTTCCAGACCCAGGGAAAGTGGAATCACATCGAGCAACAGCCAGTCGTCGTCGGAACGGTTACCGGCCAGCACATTGGCCTGGATCGCCGCTC
This sequence comes from Sulfuricella sp., assembly GCF_035531155.1. NCBI lineage: Bacteria > Pseudomonadati > Pseudomonadota > Betaproteobacteria > Nitrosomonadales > Sulfuricellaceae > Sulfuricella > Sulfuricella sp. Next base: position 23,361 of record NZ_DATKTK010000043.1, read on the forward strand.
CCAGCGCAACCACCTTGTCCGGGTCGAGATTGTTGAGCGGCTCCTGACGGAAAAACTGCCCAACCGCACGCTGGATCTGGGGCATGCGCGTCGCCCCGCCCACCATTACCACTCCCTTTACGTCTTCAGGCTCCAACCCGGCATCGCGCAGGGCTTTTCGAGTGGGTGCCAGCGTCTTGTTGACCAGGCTGCTGGTGATATCGATAAAAGTTTCAGAGGTGAGCGTGAGATCCACCATTTCACCGGTACCAAGAACCGCCGTGATGCGCACTTCAGGACGGAGAGTCAGGTCTTCCTTGGCTTCGCGCGCGCGGGTCAGGAGCAGGCGAGCATCCTGCGGCTTCACGCCGGACAACTTAGCCTGCTCAAGTACCCAGCAATAGATGCGGTGGTCGAAATCGTCGCCGCCCAGGGCGGAGTCGCCGTTGGTCGCCAACACCTCGAACACGCCTTTGGACAAACGCAGTATGGAAATATCGAAAGTGCCGCCGCCCAGGTCGTAAACGGCGTAGACACCTTCAGCCGCATTATCCAGCCCGTAGGCGACCGCCGCCGCGGTAGGTTCGTTGAGCAGGCGCAGCACATTGAGTCCGGCCAGCCGGGCCGCGTCCTTGGTGGCTTGGCGCTGGGCGTCGTCAAAATAGGCTGGCACCGTGATCACCGCTCCCACCAGATCTCCGCCCAGCGCCTTCTCGGCACGATCGCGCAGCACTTTGAGGATCTCGGCTGACACCTCGACCGGGCTTTTTACGCCGGCCACGGTCTTGAGCTGCACCATGCCGGGCGCATCGACGAACTGATAAGGCATGCTGCCGGCATCGGGCAGGTCGCGCAGCCCCCGGCCCATGAAGCGTTTCACCGAAACAATGGTGTTGTGGGGATCCCGGCTTTGCATCGCCTGCGCGGGATAGCCGACATCGGTACTGCCGTCCTCGTGATAGCGCACCACCGAAGGCAACAATCCACGGCCATTCTCGTCATGCAGTACAACGCTCATACCGCTCCTGACCGTTGCCACCAGGGAATTGGTCGTGCCCAGGTCTATCCCCACCGCCAGCCGATGCTGGTGTGGCGCGGTGCTCATACCGGGTTCTGCGATCTGCAACAAAGCCATTATGCGTCCAAAGCCTCCAGCGCGTAGTTGATTTCCTCGCGCAATTTTTCCATGAATTTAAGCTCGCGTACAATTTCCGCAGCCTTCGGGTAATTCTTTTCCTTATCCAGCAAATCAGCCAGCTGGTGCTGCTGCGCCTGAATCTCGGCGCGCAGCTGCCCGCTCAAATGCTCCAGTTCGGGCGCATCCTTGGCCGCCCTGGCTTCGCCGATCGCCTCGCGCCACTCCATCTGCTGCATCAGGAAGGCGGGCGACATCGCCGTATTGGTTTCCTCGTGGAGCTCGACGCCGTTCAAATGCAGCAAATAACGCGCCCTGCCGAGAGGCTGTCTGAGTGTCTGGTAAGCCTCGTTGGCCTGCGTCGACCATTGCATCGACAACCTGCGCTCGGCATCGGAAAGGTGCGCGAACTTGTCAGGATGGATCTGGCTCTGGATGTCGCGATAAGCCTGCTCCAGCTGGATCGGGTCGATCTGGTAGAGCGGTGGAATACCGAACAGCTCGAAATGGTTCTTGCTGAAATCAAAATTCATTGCGCGCCGTTCATGCATCCGTCTAGAAGCCGACGCTCTCGCCGCAACCGCACGAGCTCTTGACGTTGGGGTTGTTGAACTTGAAGCCCTCGTTCAGTCCTTCGCGCACGAAATCCAGCTCGGTGCCTTCAAGATAAACTAGGCTCTTCGGATCAACGAGAACCTTCACGCCGAAGCTTTCGAATTGGTTGTCGGTGTCGTTGAATTCATCGGCGAATTCCAGCGTATAGGCCATGCCGGAACAACCGCTGGTGCGCACGCCCAGACGCAAACCCACTCCCTTGCCGCGTTTTGCGATGTAGTTCTTGATATGGGTGGCGGCCTTCTCAGTCAGGGTAACTGCCATGCTCTATCTCCTTAAACAGTGCAATCCGAACCTTTGCAGGCGGCGGTTTCAACCAGCTCGCCATGCTTGGCCTTGTAATCGGCCACAGCCGCCTTGATGGCGTCTTCCGCCAGCACTGAGCAGTGAATCTTCACCGGCGGCAACGCCAGCTCTTCCGCAATCTGGGTGTTTTTGATGGTGAGCGCCTCGTCCAGGGTCTTGCCCTTGACCCACTCGGTCACCAGCGAGCTCGATGCGATCGCCGAACCGCAGCCATAGGTTTTGAACTTCGCGTCCTCGATCACCCCGTCCTTGTTCACCTTGATCTGCAGCTTCATCACGTCGCCGCAGGCGGGCGCCCCAACCATGCCGGTGGCAACACCTTCGTCGTCCTTGCCGAAAGTCCCGACATTACGGGGATTTTCATAGTGATCCAATACTTTTGTGCTGTAAGACATTTTAACCTCCTGTAATTAATGCGCGGCCCACTGTACGGTACTTAAATCGACACCTTCCTTGAACATGTCCCACAGTGGAGACATTTCGCGCAAACGGCCGATCTTCGCCTTCACCAGATCAATCGCAAAGTCGATCTCTTCTTCGGTGGTAAAACGACCGATGGTGAAGCGGATCGAGCTGTGCGCCAGTTCGTCGCTGCGGCCCAGGGCGCGCAGCACATAAGAAGGTTCCAGACTCGCGGAAGTACAGGCAGAGCCGCTGGAAACTGCGAGTTCGCGGATCGCCATGATCAGCGATTCACCCTCGACAAAGTTGAAGCTGATGTTGAGGTTATGCGGCACCCGTTGTTCCATGTCGCCATTGACATGCGCTTCCTCGATTTGCGACAGCCCTTTGTAGAGCCGGTCGCGCAGGTAGCGAATGCGCTCGTTCTCGGTGGCCATTTCTTCACGCGCGATGCGGAATGCCTCGCCCATGCCGACGATCTGGTGCGTCGCCAAAGTCCCGGAGCGCAGCCCGCGTTCGTGGCCGCCGCCGTGCATTTGAGCTTCCAGCCGTACGCGCGGCTTCCTCTGCACGTACAGCGCACCGATGCCCTTCGGGCCATAGGTCTTGTGGGCGGAGAAGGACATCAGATCGACCTTAAGTTTGGCCATATCTATCGTCACCTTGCCGGTGGCTTGGGCGGCATCCACATGGAAAAGCACGCCCTTGGCACGGCAAACCTCGCCCAGCGCGGCGATATCCTGAATCACCCCGATCTCGTTGTTGACCAGCATGACAGAGGCGAGAATGGTGTCAGGGCGCAGGACAGCCTTGAATTTCTCCATATCCACCAGGCCGTTTGTTTCCGGCATGAGATAGGTAACTTCGTAGCCCTCGCTCTCGAGGTGGCGCATGGTATCGATCACCGCCTTGTGCTCGGTCATCACCGTGACCAGATGCTTACCCTTTCCCTTGTAAAAGTGCGCGGCACCCTTGATGGCAAGGTTGTTCGATTCGGTTGCGCCCGAGGTCCAGATGATTTCCTTGGGATCGGCACCAACCAGCGCGGCAACCTGCTCGCGCGCCTCCTCAACGGCTCTTTCCGCTTCCCAGCCAAATTCATGGGAGCGGCTCGCCGGGTTGCCGAATTTTTCGGTCAGGTAAGGAATCATTTTTTCTGCCACTCGCGGATCAACCGGCGTAGTTGCGGAATAATCCAGATAAATTGGTTGCTTAATCATTTTTCACTTCTCCACTTTCCAAGTTTTTCTGTTCGCCACGTCCGGTTTAAACCGTATACGGCTCCGCACGAGTTTTAGTTCGTAGCGGATCGGATCCCCTTATGGGGCAACCGCCACCAGCCTTTTCAGACCGAGAATCTCGCCCTGCAGCGCCAGCAAGAACCGCTCGATCTGACTCATTTCATTATCCCTGCCCAAGCTGATGCGCACTGCGCACCGCGCCAGCTCACGCTCGACTCCCATGGCCAGCAATACCGGGCTCGGGTCAGTGCCACCGCTGGAGCAGGCTGACCCGCTCGCCACCGCAAACCCGGCGCGGTCCAGCGCCATCACCAGTGTTTCGCCGTCTATGCCCGGAATGGCAAAATAGCTGGTATTGGCCAAACGCTCGGCGCCATCGCCGAACAGCACCGCACCCATTGTCCGCAAACCCTGGTCCATCCGCTCCCGCATTTGCTGGAGCTTAGGTGGAAGCTCGGTCAGGCGGCTCGTCGCTAGCGCACAAGCTGTACCGAAACCGACGATCGCCGGCACGTTCTCGGTGCCTGCGCGCAAACCCTTCTCATGCTCGCCGCCGGTGATTTGCGGCTTGATATCGAGGCGCTTGTCCAGAACCAGTGCACCAATACCTTTGGGCCCGTATACTTTGTGCGCGGAAATCGTCATTGCATGTACGTTCAACGCAGCAAAATTGACCGGCATCTTGCCCAGCGCCTGCACTGCATCGGTATGGGCCATTGCGCCCACGCCGCGCGCCAGCTCCGCCACCGTCGCCACATCCTGCACCACACCGGTTTCATTATTGGCCAGCATCACCGACACTAGTCCAGTGACTGACTCACGGAGTGCAATTTCCACATCATCCATTTCGAGCCGGCCAGCAACGTCAACCGCCAACCTTCTCACCTTCCAGCCCTGCTCGCGCAATTCTTGCGCCGGCTTGGTCACGCTCGGGTGTTCCACCGCGCTCACCACGACCTGTGAAGGCTGGCACCGCGCCGCCGCACCTTTAATCAGCAGGTTGTTAGCTTCGGTGCCACCGCTAACGAAAACCACCTGCGAAGGATGCGCGCCGACCATGTCTGCCACTTGCTCACGAGCATCGTCCACCGCCTTGCGCGCTACCCGCCCGTACTCGTGGCGACTGGAGGCATTACCGTAATGCTCCAGAAAAAACGGCAGCATCGCCTGCAACACACGCTCGTCGAGCGGCGTAGTGGCGTTGTGGTCAAAGTACGCTGGCAACATCCGCTTTAGTCCCGGCACTACGTCTCGACATAGACTGGGTATTGTCTTTTATCTCTGCCACGCCTACCCCACGTTGCTGCGCCACCAGATGTGCCAACGTAACTGACGCCAGATAGTCGTAAATTTTACCGCTCAGATTAGTCCACAATTCATGGGTCATGCATTCGCGGTCGTCGTGGCAGTTGCCTAGTCCGCCACACTGAGTGGCATCAATCGGCTCATCTACTGCCTTGATGATGTCCGAGACCGCGATATCATCAAGGCTCTTGGCCAGATAATAGCCGCCGCCGGGCCCGCGCACGCTCTCCACCAGAGCATGGCGACGCAGCTTGCCAAACAGCTGTTCCAGGTAAGACAGGGAAATTTTCTGGCGCTCACTGATCCCGGCCAGCGTCACCGGTCCGCCACCCCGACGTAAGGCCAGATCGAGCATTGCGGTTACCGCGAAACGTCCCTTAGTTGTCAGTCGCATATTAATTCCTTCCCATGAAAGTCACGCTGCAACTTTATAATACCTTATTATTTTAGTCAACTATTTTATTCAAATAGTTCGCATCGAAATGATCCTGGGTCGGCGCCAGCGGCTCCATCTCGACTCCCATCTTCTTCAACTGAGCCAGGATCAGTTCGATGCGCTGATCCAGCACCACGGTGTGGTCAAGCAGACCGTGGATCGCCTTGACGACCGGGTCATTCATGTCGGCACTAATGGCATAGGCGGAAAATCCCATCTTCTGAGCCTTGATTTCGCGCATTTCCGCCTGCGTCGGGTCGATAATTCGCGCCGGAATACCCACCGCCGTAGCGCCCGCCGGGACATCCTTCACCACCACCGCATTGGAGCCTACCTTGGCGCCATCGCCGATAAAAATCGGGCCAAGAATCTTGGCGCCGGCACCAACCACCACCCCCTTGCCAAGAGTAGGATGACGCTTGCCCTTGTTCCATGAAGTGCCGCCCAGCGTAACACCATGATAAAGCGTCGAATCATCACCAATCTCGGCGGTCTCGCCGATGACCACGCCCATGCCGTGGTCGATGAACACCCGCCGTCCGATTTGCGCGCCAGGATGGATTTCGATGCCGGTCAACCAGCGCCCCAGGTGCGAAACAAAGCGCGCCAGCCACTTCAGGTTCCAGCACCATAGACGTTGCGCCAGGCGGTGCACCAGCAACGCATGCAGACCCGGGTAGGTAGTCAGCACCTCCCAGGAAGAACGAGCTGCCGGATCCCGCTCGAACACGACCGATATGTCTTCACGCAAATGATCGAACATCACTGGATTCCGAAATATATAAGGAAAATATTATATTCCAGACTCCATTAGTCAACTATGGGTTTTTTCATTTATTTGTGAATTTGTCCACCGAAGTCAAAATCCCACGCAGGATGCTGACCTCTTCCTTCTCTGGGCGCGCCCGTGCAAACAGCCTTCTCAACCGCTGCATCAAGCGCCCTGGGCAAGCTGGATCGAGAAAACCGGTGTCTATCATGGTCCGCTCCAGGTGCTGATAGAACCGCTCCACATCTTCGAAACTGGCGGCCTCCATCGCCTTTGCGGCAGGCGTTTCAGTCGCACCAAGAGAAGCTAGATTCAGCAATGCCATGCGCAGCTCATAAGCCAGGATTTGCACCGCAGAGGCCAGATTCAGCGAGGTAAACTCCGGATTGGCAGGGATGGTGGCGAGCAGTTGGCATTTGTCCAGTTCGGCGTTGGATAGCCCCGACATCTCGGTGCCGAACAGCAGCGCCACTTCCCCTTGGGCAGCAAGCCCGATCATCTGGGACGCCGCTTGATGCGCTGATAGCATTTCGTGGGAAAGATCGCGCCGCCGGGCGGTTACCGCCACGGCGAGTACCGTGCCAGCCAGCGCCTCGTCCAGGGTGGCGCAAACCTGCGCATTTTCCAGCACGTCCGCCGCCCCGGCGGCACGCGCATCCGCGACGGGATCAGGAAAAGCCTTGGGGTTGACCAGATAAAGGCGCTCCAATCCCATCGTCTTCATCGCCCGCGCAGCAGCGCCGATATTGCCTGGGTGGCTGGTGTGACTGAGCACAATGCGAATGTTATTCAGAGCATTGGGTTTCTTCATCCGTAGTTTCCCTTTAAAATAGCGGAGATGCGCTCAGCGTTTTGTTCCTTAAACTTTCCCAGGATAACCCATGCATCCCATGCTCAACACCGCGGTCAAAGCCGCGCGCCGCGCCGGTCAGATCATCAACCGCGCCTCCCAAAACCTGGATTCGCTCACGATCAAACACAAGAGCTTTAATGATTTCGTCAGCGAAGTGGATCAAAAAGCGGAAGATGCCATCAAGGAAGTCCTGCTGGAAGCCTACCCGAAACACGCGATTTTAGCAGAAGAAAGCGGCGCACAGGGCGACTCGGAGTTCCAGTGGATCATCGACCCACTCGACGGCACCACCAACTTCCTCCACGGCTTCCCGCAGTACGCCGTGTCAATCGCCATGCAGCACAAGGGCGTGCTGACCCACGCCGTAATCTACGACCCCAGCCGCAATGACCTGTTCACCGCCTCGCGCGGCGCCGGCGCCTTCCTCAATGACCGCCGGCTCCGTGTCAGCCGCTGCGAATACCTGAAGGATGCCCTGATCGGCACCGGCTTCCCGTTCCGCGATTTCACCCATCTCGACGCCTATCTGGGCATTTTCCGCGAGCTGATGCAGAAAACCGCCGGCCTGCGCCGCCCCGGCTCGGCCGCACTGGACCTGGCCTACACTGCCGCCGGTCGCTTCGACGGCTTCTGGGAATTCGACCTGAAAGCCTGGGATATCGCCGCCGGCGCGCTGATGGTGCAGGAAGCGGGCGGACTGGTGGGAGATTTTCAGGGCGAGCCGGACTACCTGCAAAGCGGCAACATCGTTGCCGGCAACCCTAAAGTGTTCGTGCAACTACTCCAGACCATCGCACCCCATCTGGCGGCAAAGGCAAAATAAAGCCACGCCCCATGAACTCCCCGGAGGATCTGTCCCGGCATACCCCGATGATGCAGCAGTATCTGCGCATCAAGTCGGAACACCCCGACATGCTGTTGTTCTACCGCATGGGGGACTTCTACGAGCTGTTTTTCGATGATGCGGAGAAGGCGGCGCAGTTGCTGGATATCACCCTCACCACCCGCGGCGCGACAGCAGGACAACCGATCAAGATGGCGGGCGTGCCCTACCATGCCGCCGAGCAGTATCTCGCCAAGCTGGTCAAGCTCGGAATGACGGTAGCGATCTGCGAACAGATCGGCGACCCGGCCACTTCCAAAGGCCCGGTCGAGCGCAAGGTGATGCGCATCATCACGCCCGGCACCTTGACCGACGCGGCGCTGCTCGACGAAAAGCAGGACAAACTGCTGCTCGCGCTGGTTCCAGGAAACCAGGTTCTGGGACTGGCCTGGCTCAACCTCGCCAGCGGGCGCTTCAGCGTTGCAGAAATTCGGCCCGACCGCCTCGATGCGACCCTGGAGCGCCTCAAACCGGCGGAAATTCTGCTCCCGGAAGGCTACGCCAATGCCGCACTGGAAAACCTGAAATGTACCCGCAGAACCCTGCCCCCATGGCAGTTCGATTACGATTCGGCTTTGCAAAGACTATGCCGGCAATTCGCCACCCTGGATCTGCAGGGCTTCGGTTGTCATGATCTGCACTGCGCCATCGAGGCCGCGGGCGCCTTGCTGGAATACGCGAAAAGCACCCAGTGCGGTGCGCTGCCACACATCCGCAGCTTGCAGGTCGAGCGTGAGAGCGGTTACGTACTGCTCGACGCCGCCGCCCGGCGCAATCTGGAAATTTCCGAAACCCTGCGCGGCGAACCCTCACCGACACTCTATTCCCTGCTCGACACCACCGCCGGCAGCATGGGCAGTCGCCTGCTGCGCCACTGGCTGCACCATCCTCTGCGCGACCGGGCCGAGCTGCACGACCGGCTCGACGCCATCACCCGGCTGATCGGCGAATCCGGCGCTCCCGCCTACGCGCACGCCCACCAGGGCCTGAAGCAGATCGCCGACATCGAGCGCATCACCGCACGCATCGCACTCAGGTCCGCGCGACCCAGGGATCTTGCCGGTCTGCGCAACAGCCTGCTGGCCTTGCCGCACATCGCCGGGGAAACGGCACTGCTCGACAGCCCGCGCCTGACGCAGCTGGCAAATAAGCTGCATGCGCCGGAAACACTGGTCACCGAGCTAACCCGGGCGATCCAGCCCGAGCCGGCGGCGGTGTTACGCGAAGGCGGCGTTATCGCCACCGGCTACGATGCCGAACTTGACGAACTGCGCGCGATCCAGAGCAACTGCGGCGAGTTCCTGCTGGCCCTCGAAACCAGGGAGCGCGAACGCAGTGGCATCAGTAATCTCAAGGTCGAATACAACCGGGTACACGGCTTTTACATCGAGGTCACGCGCAGTCAGGCCGATGCGGTGCCGGACAATTACCGCCGGCGCCAGACGCTGAAGAACGCGGAACGCTTTATCACGCCGGAGCTGAAGACTTTCGAGGACAAGGCCCTGTCTGCCTCGGAACGGGCGCTGGCGCGTGAGAAAATGCTGTATGAGTTGCTACTGGACAATCTGGCTCCGCACATTCCGGCGCTTCAGGAGATCGCCGCCGCGGTGGCTGAGCTCGACGTGCTGGCTGCGCTTGCCGAACGGGCCGAAACCCTGGGCTGGATCGCGCCTGAATTCACCGACGACGCGATGATAGAAATCACGGGCGGCCGACATCCGGTGGTGGAAGCGCAAACCGCCAATTTCATCGCCAACGACACGCGGCTTTCCCGCACCCGCCAGATGCTGCTGATTACCGGCCCGAACATGGGCGGAAAATCCACCTACATGCGCCAGACCGCACTGATCGTTCTGCTCGCTCACTGCGGCAGCTTCGTACCGGCAGCCAGTGCAAAAATCGGTCCTGTTGACCAGATCTTCACCCGCATCGGCGCCTCCGACGACTTGGCCGGCGGCCGTTCCACCTTCATGGTGGAAATGACTGAAGCGGCCGACATCCTGAACAATGCCACCGAACACAGCCTGGTGCTGCTGGACGAGATCGGGCGTGGCACTTCCACCTTCGACGGCCTCGCCCTGGCTTGGGCAATCGCCCGCCATCTGATCGAAAAGACCCGCTGCCACACCCTGTTCGCCACCCATTATTTCGAGTTGACCCGGCTGAACCAGGAGTTCAGGCAGATCACCAATGTCCACCTCGATGCACTGGAACACCGCGACCACATCGTGTTCCTGCACAGCGTACAGGAAGGCCCGGCAAGCCAGAGCTATGGCCTGCAGGTGGCTCAGCTGGCAGGCGTACCCGCGCCGGTGATCCAGGCGGCGAAAAGACACCTGCTGCAACTGGAGCAGCAAGGCATCAGCAACGGCATTCAGGGGGATTTGTTCGTCGATCCACCGCAAGCTGCGGCGCCTTCGGCGCTGGAAGAAGCGCTGCTTGAGGTTGAGCCCGACGAGCTCAGCCCGAAAGCGGCGCTGGAACTGGTTTACCAACTAAAAAGGATGCTTTGACCCAGGAAAGCAACAAGTAATGAGTAATGGGTGATGTGTAATGAACCCCATCACTCATTACCCCTTACCGATTAGTCATCAATGGTGGTGGCCGTGCTCGCCATGCCCATGGCCATGGGCGAGTTCCTCAGCAGTGGCGGGACGGACGCCCTCAACGGTGCCCTTGAACAGCAGGGTCTGCCCGGCCAGGGGATGGTTTCCATCGATCACCACGCTTTCTGTGGTGATCTCCGTCACCGTGAAGACCAGATCTTCATCCGAACCTTCTGCGCCGGCCTGAAACTGCATGCCGACCTCAATCCCGTCCATCGGGAAAGCATCGCGTGGTTCGACCCGCACCAGTTCGTCCTCATATTCACCAAAGGCGTTTTCCGGATCCAGCGTCACTGCAACGATGCCGCCCTCGGCGACACCTTCCAGCGCTTCCTCCACGGTAGGAAATATCCCGTCATAGCCGCCATGCAGGTAGCTGATAGGTTGATCACTTTTTTCCAGAAGCTTGCCGGTGCTGTCGCTCAATTCGAAACTAAGAGTCACCACCGAGTTTTTTGAAACCTGCATAAACTTACTCCATCACTTTGATTAAATTGATTACCTCGGCTGCGTGACCACGCGGATTTACACCATAGAGCACATGCTTGAGAATGCCATGCTTGTCGATGACGAACGTGGAACGCAATATCCCCATTTTTTTCACACCGTCTTTTTCCTTCTCCTGCCACACGCCATATTTCTCGCACACTTTACCTTCCTCATCCGCCAGCAGACGGACCGACAGGCCATGTTTATCGCGAAAGGCAGCATGGCTGATACAGTCATCCCGGCTCACACCAAGCACAACAGTGTCCAGTCGGGCAAACTCATTGTCCAGATCGCTGAAATCAACGGCCTCGATGGTACAGCCCGGCGTATCGTCTTTCGGATAAAAGTACAGCACGACATTCTTGCCTTTGTACGCAGAGAGTTTGACCATTTCCATATCCGCATCAGGCAAGCTGAATCCGGGGGCAGGATGTCCGACTTGCAGCATAAGAACTCCTTCACAGCACATCCACATTTTAAACGATTTCGCCCGGGTGGGAAGAGACATGCCATAATTAAACCGAGATTACTGGCAGCCTGTCGGCCTTGAAGAATCGAAGCGAAAATTCGGCTGGGCGAGGACAGATTTTGCTGGTTTTGCAGGTCAATAGTCGTTCTATTGACCAAAAAAGCGGCGAAATATGGACCGGTCAGGCGGATTTGCAGCCGATTTCCTTTAAGTCCGACAGGCTGCTAGGGAGGATACCATGGCAGAAAACCCGGAAAAACCCGTTTTGCTGCATAGGCAATTAAACAGCACGGCAGACTATACGGAAGCGCTCGATGTCCTGATCGGCCTCGCCCGGCACCGCTTGCGAATTTTCGATTACAACCTGGACGATGGCGGTTACACCACGTTGCACCGCTATGAGCTACTACGCACTTTTCTGCTAGCAAGCCGTAGTAATCGGCTGGAAATTGTGCTGCATGACATCGACTATCTGACCCGCTTCTGCCCGCGCATACTCAGCCTGTTCAAGCAATTCAGTCACGCCATCACGATCCAGGAAACCACTCCGCAAGCAAAAAGCATCTACGACCCCTTTGCCATTGCCGACGAAGCCTGCTTCTTGCATCGCTTCCATTATGACAATCCACGCGCATTGCTCGCACTCCACGATATTGAAGGTAGCCACGTGCTGATCAAGCGTTTCGAGGAAATCTGGGCAGCATCGGTGCTGGCAATTGCCGCAACGACACTGGGATTATAAATTCATTCAATCGGCATGATGATGCCATGCGCAAGTCTCGCAAGAGTGACGGATCGGCAGGAAACAATCAGCAAAATTAATTATTAACAACAATACATAATAAGACACTAGAATTATTTAATAAACCTGCTAAAATCGCTCAGTCGGTTGGACATCGTTGATGTGGAAGCCGATTTGCATCAATGGTATTTAAATAGTATAAATAAATAGCATTTAGTCAAATCTTAAAACCCAAGTTTTTATAAGGAAATAAAATGAAACATTCCATCCTGCTTGCCGCCCTGCTGGCCCTGACCTTGACCGCTTGCGGCAAAAAAGAAGAAGCTCCTGCTCCTGCTCCTGCTGAAGCCCCTAAAGTCGAAGCTCCCGCTCCCGCTCCTGCCGCTCCTGCTCCTGAAGCTGCGCCTGCTCCTGAAGCTGCGCCTGCCGCTCCTGCTGCACCGGCTGCCGAACCTGAAAAGAAGTAATTCAGGCATTCAGCAAACAAAAAAACCGGCGCTTCGGCGCCGGTTTTTTTGTTGTAACCCACCAAATCTCACTAAAAGACCTGGCGCCAGCCAAACCCCTCCAGTTGATCCGCCACCCCGATCCATTCCTGCTCACAATTTAAAACGCCACTCAATGCAGCCCGGGCAAGCTCCGGTGTATTGTTCTTTTCGCTAAGATGCGCCGCAATCAAGTGCTGTAGCTTGCTGCTGTCCAAGCTCGCCAGCAAGCTGGCCGCCATGCCGTTATCAAGATGGCCAAAACGGCCCGCAACCCGTTGCTTCAGCATTGGCGGATAAGTTCCTTCGCGCAGCATGTCAGAATCATGATTGCATTCCAGCACCAGAGCATCGCAGCCACTCAAAATGGCTTCGATATGTGGCGTGGATCCGCCGGTGTCGGTCAGCACACCCAATCTCCTGCTACCGCTGCTAAAGGCATACTGTACCGGCTCGCGAGCGTCATGAGGAACAGGGAAAGGCTGCACCTCGATCTCGTCCGCCTGAAACGCACTGTGGCCATCAATCAAACGAATATCGGGCAGCGTTTGCGCAAGGGCATGGTTTGTGAAAGTGCCGTGGGTCAGCCACACCGGCAACTCAAACCGGCGCGCAAATCTGACCGCACCGCCGATATGATCGCCATGTTCGTGAGTGATGAGGATGCCGGTAAGGTCTTCCGGCTGCAAGTCGAGGCGCGATAGCCGGGCAACCATTTCCCGGATACCGAAACCGCAGTCGAGAAGCAAGCGGGTTTGCTTGACCTCGACCACCAGTGCATTGCCCCGGCTGCCACTACCCAGGGAAGCGAAACGCATAGACGCGCCTCGCTGGGTTATTTCAATTGCTCTAAAAGCAAGTTGAGAATTTTGGTTGCAGTCTCGGAGTTTTCGACCGCACCGTCCTTGTTCAAAATATTGACCGCACTACCCTCGCTCGTGGCCATAACCTGAATACGGTACTGCTCCAGCTTGTCCTTGTCCTTTTCCTTGTCTTTGCCATCGCCTTTCCAGAAGGCCAGCTTGGACATAAAACCTTTTTCTTCTTTCTTGCCGTCAATATCGGGGTCAACATAGCGAACGAAATATAGCCCCTTGGAGCGGTCGCGGTCTACCACGGTAAAACCAACCCGGTCAAGAGCCAGCCCGACGCTACGCCAAGCGCGATCAAATGTGTCGTATAGCGTGAGACTGCCCGCACCTTCCTGAGTGCGCGTCACCTTGGCCCGCTCGCGCTTGCCATCCGCCACCATCATGGACTGGGAACGCACCTCCTCGACTCCGAAGCGCACCATCAAGCGACGCAACATGTCGGCCTCGAGCTCCGGATCGGCCGGGCGTGGCTGCCACACTGTCCGGTTACCGCCATCGCCACCTTCGATCACTTCATACATGCCGCGGTGGCTGATATAGATTTCCGCGGTACCCTGCTCCGCACCGCGTTCCAGTCGGGTGCGGAATTTATCGCGTTCGGCGGTGGAATAAAGTCCATCCATGACTTTACTCAACACGCTGCGAATCGCATCCTGGGGAATCTTGGCGCGGTTTTCCGCCCAGTCAGTTTCCATCACGCCGGATTCCGGCACTTCCAATTTTATGAGGAAACCATTTTCCTGCCAGAACTCCTTGACCACCGGCCATACCTGCTCCGGTGTGGCATTCACCACCAGCCAGCGCTGCGAGCCTGCACGCTCCACTCTGACCTTGTCCTGAGATGGCAATAGGTTGGATGTCGCCGTTGCGGTCTGTGGCTGGCCCGCCCTTTCCTTGTTGTACACCGACAAGGTGGCACTGCCCTGCGGGCTGACATCAGGCACGGCAAAACGGTTATCCGCCGTCGGCGAAGTCAGGTCGGGAGGAATTTCCAGCGGAGGAAGCTTGCCTGCCGACTTGTAGTCAATCTTCTTGCCTTCCAGCAAGGACGTCGAACCGCAACCCGCCATTAACGCGACCGCTGTTATCACCACAAATGAAGATAAGAACCTGTTATTCATAGTCACCTTAAATAATTGATTGCAGCACGCCGGCCTGGCGCATAGCCTGTTTCAAAACGTCGTGATGAATAGCGGAGAGCGGGGTTAGCGGCAGGCGAATGCCCTCGCCAATCAATCCCATCTGCGCCACCACCCATTTAACCGGAATCGGATTAGCTTCGACAAACAGCTTCTGGTGCAAGCCCAACAATTTGTTATTGATGACGCGTGCCGCAGCCGGATCACCCCTGAATGCCGCCTCACACATTTCATGCATCAAACGTGGCGCCACGTTGCTGGTCACTGAGATTACGCCATGGCAGCCGAGCAGCAACAAAGCCAAGCCGCTGCCATCGTCACCGCTGTATACGGCGAAATCCTGCGGTGCGCGCAGCAACAGGTCGCTGCCGCGCTCGATATTGCCGGTTGCATCCTTGATGCCGACGATGTTGGGAATCTGCGCCAACCGCAACACTGTGTCGTTCAGCAGGTCGCAAGCGGTGCGGCCCGGCACGTTATAAAGAATCTGCGGGATGTCCACCGCCTCGGCAATTGCCTTGAAGTGACGGTACAATCCTTCCTGAGTGGGCTTGTTATAGTACGGCGTAACCAACAAACTGTAGTCCGCGCCGGCCGCCTTGGCACAGGTTGTCAGCTCGATCGCTTCGCTGGTTGAGTTGGCGCCGGTTCCGGCAATCACTGGAATGTGACCGGCCACCTGATCCACCACGGTGCGGATCAGCAGGCAATGCTCATCGAAATTCACCGTCGGGGATTCGCCCGTGGTGCCGACGACGACGATGCCGTCGGTCCCTTCTGCCAAGTGAAAATCCACCAGCGCACGCAAACGATCCAGATCCAGACTGCCATCATCGTGCATCGGCGTAACGATCGCGACCAGACTGCCTTTAAGCATGAAATTTTTCCACAAAAAGTTTAGGGCTCGTTAATGAATAAGTTGGGCATGCGCTGGGGCTGATTGGGGTGCAGTCCTAGGCGCGAGACGCACCGTTGTGTCGTTCACAACAAACGGCTCGCAACACCGGAATGCACCCCAACCAGCCCCAGCCCGAAGGGTTGCTGCGTATTCGGGCGTCTGCGGCGTTGCAAGGCTTGCGAATGGAACAACCATTCGCCGCGCCTCGCGCCTTGCATCCATCCCGAATACGCAGCAACGTATACCCAACTTATTCATTAACGAGCCCTAAGTTTACCCGAATATCAGGTTGCGCGAAATGATCAATCCGCTTCGCGCTCAATCGAACAGCACTGCTTCTCGACAGAACCGCTATCGGCAAGCAGAACCTGCCCGGTAACCGGGTTAGGACGAAAAACGGTACAACCTTTCAGACCCATGTCATAGGCCTTTTCATAAATCGAGCGAAATGCTTCGAAGTCGAATTCAATCGGCACGTTGATGGTTTTGGAAATGGCGTTGTCGACATGAGCCTGAAGAGCAGCCTGCATCCCGATGTGCGCTTCCGGCGGAATTTCACCGACACGAACGAAGGCTGTGGGCAACGAGGCCTCCTCACCATGTTGCAGACGAAACTGACGGTAGGCATAGTCGTCCACTCGCATCTCACTAAAGCCGCCATCAGCCTCTCGGATGCGCCGCGTGTACTCCCAATCGAAAATCGGCTCGAGTCCGCTGGAAACATTGTTCGCCAACAAGCTGATGGTTCCGGTCGGTGCGATAGCGGTCAGATGGCTGTTGCGCAAGCCGTGACGCTTGATCCCCTGCACGATGTCCTCGGGCAGGGAGCGAATGAATTCACCCGCCAGGTAGGGGTCGGCCTGGAATGCCGGAAACGTCCCTTTTTCACGCGCCAGTTCGATCGATGCCCGGTACGCACTGTGGCAGATCGCCTGCATCACCTTCTCGCCCAGCACAAAAGATTCCGGGCTGCCATAGCGTATTCCGAGCATCGCCAGGGCATCGGCCAGACCGGTAAGACCGAGCCCGACCCGCCGCGATGCGCGCGCGGTGCTCGCCTGCTTTTGCAGCGGGAAATGGGAAAGGTCGTAAACATTGTCGAGCAGGCGCACAGCCGTCGCCGCAGTCGCTGCGATTCCTTCCAGATCCAGATCGCCATCAACCCTAAAGGGACGCCGGACGAATTGCGTCAGGTTGATCGCGCCCAGATTGCAGGCGCCATAGTGCGGCAGGGGGATTTCTCCGCAGGGATTGGTGGCGCTGATCTGTTCGCAGTACCACAGGTTGTTCATGCGGTTGACACGATCGATAAAGATCACGCCGGGCTCGGCGTAATCATAGGTTGCCCGCATGATCTTGTCCCACAGCGCCCGTGCTCCGACACGACGCAGCACCTTGCAACGGCGCGGCGTGCTGCTGCCTGACCATGCACGTTCCACCACCTCCCCGGTTGATTCACCCCCTGAGAGCGGAAACACCAGCGGCCAGTCGGCATCCTCCCGCACCGCGCGCATGAAATCGTCTGTCACCAGCACCGACAAATTGAAATGCCGCAGCACACTGGGGTCACGTTTTGCCGCGATAAAAATCTCGATATCCGGGTGGTCGCAGCGCAGCGTCGCCATCATCGCACCACGGCGCGCACCGGTGGAAAGAATGGTGGCGCACATGCTATCCCAGATGTGCATAAACGAGACCGGCCCGGAAGCGGTGACTCCGACACCACGGGCTGGTTCGCCGCTCGGTCGCAGGGTGGAGAAATCATAGCCAACCCCCCCACCCTGCTGCATGGTCAGCGCGCCTTCCTTGAGCGCCTCGAAAATGCCGTCGAGTGCATCCTCTACTTCACCCATGACGAAACAGTTGAACAGCGTGACCCGGTGAGAGGTGCCTGCTCCGGCGAGAATGCGCCCACCCGGCAGAAAGCGGAACCCCTCCAGAACCTGGTAGAAACGCCGCTCCCAGATTCCCTTATCCTGCCGCTCCATCTCGGCAAGCGCGCGGGCAACACGACGCCAGGTGTCCTCAACGGCCAGGTCGATGATCTTTCCCGGCTCGCGGTAACGATAGCGGATATCCCAGATACGGGAAGAGATATCGGAGGTGAAGGGCCCATCACTCATCGAGGATTCCTAAAAATGATAAAGGCGAGAGCCGCTCAAACGGTTCTCGCCGATTTTAAAGGACTCAACGGCTGCAAACTATCTCTGAGATGCGTACATCCGCGCCAGAAAAGTCTCGACATCCATAGCCGCCACATCCGCCGAGATACTGCCCGTGCGCTGGGACTGATAATGGATCAATTGTGCGGCAAGTTCCGCCGCCCTGCCTTGCAGCAGCGCAATTTCAGGATTCCAGCCGGCGCACATCACCTCTGAAGTATAGTCGCTGTCCGCTTTGACTGAGCACATATCCATAGTCACTAACATGATCCCACCTCCGCTTTTCCGCCCATTTGTATTCTGGCGCCTGTAATTAATATATCGGGTGTTTCAGGAAAAAATAAAGGGGTAAATGCAAAATTACTTGACGGCCTTTACCGCGCAAATCCGCTGCACCACGGCACGGTTATTTTGCATAACGCACAATTCCTCATAAGCGTTGACTTCCAGCCGCCCTTTTACTTGTTCAAGCAATTCACCTGATTTGAGGAGATAATCCGGATTACGCGGCCGGCCTAGCAGTTGATTGCCATCGGAAAAAGTTTCATAAATCAATACCCCACCCGCTGCGAGCGCTTCGAACAGGTGCAAAAATAGAGGGCGGTGCAAATAGTTGGTCACCACAATGCCATCGAACTCCCCGACAGAATACGGCCAGGGTTCGCCTTCAAGGTCAGCCTGGCGTGTCACAACACCGGCTAATAAAGCCAATGCGGAGGCATCACGATCCACCGCTTCGACCTGAAACCCAGCCTGAAGCAGGAAGAGAGCGTGCCTGCCGGTTCCACAAGCAACATCCAGCACCCGACCTCCACTACGAATAAGTGGAGCGCAACGCACCACCCATTCGGAAGGCGCGGAAACAAACTGTAGATCCGGAACCATCAGGGTGCGACGGGATTTGCCAGACGCAAGACTTGCATCGTCATCTGCAGCGCGTCATGGAGCAAGCGGTCAAACAAGGGAACGAAATAAGGCAAGGCAATGGCAAGCACGACAAATCCGGCTGCCAGCGTGATCGGGAAGCCGACCGAGAACACATTGAGTTGCGGCGCTGCTCGAGTCATGATGCCCAACGCCAGGTTGGTGATCAACAGGGCTGCCATGATCGGCATGGAAAGCAGCAACCCGGCGAGAAATATCTCGCCTCCCCAGCCCGCCAGGGCGCGCCAGCCTGCAGCGGAAAAAGGTTGTGCCGCCACCGGTAGCGCCTGGAAGCTTTGCGCCAACACCTCAATCATGTATAAATGACCGTTCAAGACTAGGAACAGCAAGGTGGCGAGCAGTCCGAGAAAAGTTCCCACCACGGGAATCTGGGCCGCATTTTGCGGATCGAAGAAGGTAGCGAATCCTAGACCCATCTGCATACCGGCAATATTACCGGCCATTTCCACTGCGGTGAAGATGATGCGCATGGTGAATCCGATCGCCACGCCGATCACGATTTGTTGCGCCAGAATCAGGATACCGATTGCAGAACCCGGCTCCACCGCTGGCATGCTACCGAGAATGGGTGCCAGAACCAGAGTGAGGACAACGGCCAGCCCAACTTTCACCCGCACGGGTATGCTGGGATTGCCGAGAATAGGCGCGCTACTGACCAGGGCAAGAATACGGAAAAAAGGCCAGATGAAAGCACCCAACCAGGCGCTCAACTGGGCTGAAGTAACGCTGATCATCGCCGTATGGGCTAGCCCACCAAACCCGGAATACTGGTAAACAGGCGGCGGGTATAATCCATCATCAGAGTCAACATCCAGGGCCCCCCCACGACCAGCACGAAAAACATCACCAGCAGCTTGGGGATGAACGACAGGGTCATTTCATTGATCTGGGTAGCGGCCTGAAAGATGCTCACCAGCAGGCCGACGGCCAGTGCGGAGAGAAGCAGCGGCGCCGACACCAGCAGGGTGATTTCTATCGCCTGCTGACCAATAGTTATCACACTTTCCGGCGTCACGTGTAGAAGCTCTGCACCAGGGAACCGATGATCAGATTCCAGCCATCCACCAGCACGAACAGCATCAGCTTGAAAGGCAATGAGATCACTACCGGCGACAGCATCATCATACCCATCGACATCAACACGCTGGCCACCACCATATCAATGATCAGAAACGGAATGAACACTACGAAGCCGATCTGGAATGCGGTTTTGAGCTCGCTGATTACATAGGCCGGAACCAGAATTTTCATCGGCACCGCTTCCGGGCCGGGCAAGGGCGCGCTGTTGGAAAGCTTGACGAACAGCGCCAGATCATCCTGGCGCGTCTGCCGCAGCATGAACGCTTTCAAAGGGGCAGTACCCTTCTCCAGCGCTTGGTTAAAGTCGATTTTTTGTGCCGCATAAGGTTGATAAGCCTCTGCATAAATTTTATCGAATACCGGCGCCATGACAAAGAAGGTCAAAAACAGGGAAAGGCCGATCAGAATCTGGTTGGGAGGCGCCTGCATCGTGCCGATTGCCTGGCGCAACAGCGATAGCACGATGATGATACGGGTAAACGCCGTCATCATCAGTAGCACCGCTGGCAGGAATGTCAGCGCTGTCATCATCAGCAGCGCCTGGATGCTGAGGGTATACGTCTGGGCACCACCTGGCCCTGGGGCGCTGGTGAAGGCAGGCAAACCCGGATCGGCCGCCATGACCGTTAATGGCATCAGTACGCCCAGCACCAACAGCACAGCGGCAAACAATGATTTGGCCCCAAGCAGAAGCCGCTCTGTTCTATTGCCCAAGTTTGCGCCCCTGCATTGCCTGTTTGAGCCATGTTGAAAAGCTGTGCTCTCCTCCACCAGACGACACCTCGGCTGTAAATGCGCCACGTTCCGGTTTAACCAGAGTATGCAGGGTGTTCACCTGCCCCGGCGCAACCCCCAGCACCAGCCAGGTTTCACCGATCTCCACCAGCACCAGTCGCTCCTTGGGACCCAGTGCAACGCCGCCGATTACCTTGACTGCTCCGCCCGCACCGATTTGTCCGGGGGAAAAACGTCTGAGCAGCCAGGCTGAGCCGGCTACCGCCGCCAGTACCAGGCCCAGACCTAACAGGACCTGCAACATACCGCCTAAAGAAACCGGGGAAACAATCGGTGCAGGAATAGCTGACTGTGCAGCCAGGACAGCGAAAGGCAGAAAAAACAGAGGAAGCCCAACGGAGAATCGCGCCACCACCTCTTTCATCGGACTCATTTATGCAGTCTGCGTATGCGTTCGGAGGGGGAAATAATATCGGTCAGGCGAATCCCGAATTTGTCATTCACCACCACTACCTCACCCTGGGCAATCAGGCAACCGTTGACCAGCACGTCCATCGGTTCGCCCGCCAAGCCATCCAACTCCACCACGGATCCCTGGGCCAGTTGCAACAGGCTGCGAATTGCCAGCTTGGTGCGCCCCAGTTCGACTGTAAGGTTGACCGGGATGTCCAGGATCATGTCGATGTTGTTGGGCGCACCGGCTGGAATGCCGGATGGGGAAAGCTGCTCGAACTGGGCCTTCGCCGCAGGTGAATTGCTTCCGGCAAACATCGCTGCGGCATCCTGCGTCGCAGAGGATGCCTGCTCGGCTAGTGCCGCACCCCAATCGTCTTCAGCCGGAGTGCCGGCAGCTGTATCCGCGGTCGCCTGCTCGGCCATCGCAGCCGCCCAATCGTCTGTACCGGCCGAATCTTCAGCGTTTTCGTCAGCCATGACGGCCTCCGTGGCCGGATTCGTCATCCGCGCCGGCAATGATTTTGTTCACTTTGAGCGCGTACTGACCATTGAGAACGCCATAATTGCATTCCAGCACAGGCACGCCATCCACTTCAGCGACAATCGCTTCGGGAATATCCAGGGAAATCACATCCCCCACTTTCATGTTCAGAATTTGTCCAAGATTAACCGGGGCCTCGCCCAGGTTCGCGACTAGATCGACCTCTGCTGACTGCACCTGTTTCGTCATCAGTTTTGCCCAGCGATGATCCACCTCCATGCGCTCGCCCTGCATGCTGCTATACAGAATATCGCGAATCGGCTCGATCATAGCATAGGGCATGCAGATGTGAAAATCGCCGCCACCCGATCCCAGCTCGATATTGAAGGTAGTCACCACCACGACTTCGCTGGGCGTGGCGATGTTGGCAAACTGCGTGTTCATCTCGGAACGGATATATTCGAAGTCAACCTGATAGACCGATTCCCAGGCTTTCTTGTATTCGGAAAAAACCACTTCCAGCATACGCTGAATGATGCGCTGCTCTGTCGGCGTGAAGTCACGGCCTTCCACGCGCATATGGAAGCGTCCATCACCGCCAAATAGGTTGTCCACTACCAGAAACACCAGATTCGGATCAAAAATGAACAGCGACGTGCCGCGTAGCGGCTTGATTTGCACCATGTTCAAGTTGGTCGGCACGACCAGGTTGCGAACAAATTCACTGTATTTGAGAACACGCACCGGGCTAACGGAAATTTCAGCGGTGCGGCGCATGAAATTGAACAGTGCGATTCGGAACAAACGGGCAAAACGCTCGTTGATAATCTCCAGGGTGGGCATGCGACCCCGGACGATTCGCTCCTGCTTGGCCAGATTATAAGGGCGAACACCTTCCTCGCCCTTTTCGGCGACAACCTCCTCCACCTCACCGGTTACCCCTTTGAGTAAGGCATCAACTTCGTCTTGAGACAGTATGTCTTCTGCCACGTGCGCCCTTTAGGTATTACGGCTGATTACACACTCTTACTGAATGACAAAGGATGTGAAAAACACACCGGTCACGCCCTTGCCAGTAGCCTTGGCATTGAGTGGTATGTTTACCTGCTCCTGAATGTCAGCACTCAGTTTCTGCTTGCCCTCCAGGCTGGCGATCTGCTCGGCACTCTTGCTCGAAAGCAGCAACAGCACGCCATTGCGAATTTCCGGCATGTGCAGCTTGACCAGATCAACCACAGTAGGGTCAGTCACTTTCAAATCAATCCCGACCTGGAGATAGTGTTCGCCACCCCCATCTGCCTGCAAATTCACGGTAAAGGTTTCCAGCGTCACAAAAACAGGCGGCTTCGGTTTTTCTTCCTTGTGCTCGGCTAGCTTTGTGTCTGACTGGGTGAAGTACCATGCCGCACCACCGCCCGCACCGCCCAACACCAACAGGATACCGAGAACCAGAAACAGCTTCCCCTTCTTCTTTTTGGGTGGCTCATCCGCCACGGCTTCTTCTTTCGCCTTGTCCCTTGCCATGCCTAGTCCCCTTGCCACTGCCACTTCAATCGTCCACTCCGGTTAATTTCAAATCGGACGACTAAACAATATTAAAAACAACCAGTTTCAGATGATATTTTATGTTCTTTATAATATCAACTCAAATTTAATGCAAGAACTACTGCAAGCCAAAACCATTTTCTGCCCACTATTTTATCGCCAGAGAAAACAAAAAGCAGCTATCCCATTGAGATAGCTGCTTTATTTGGAACGAATAATCGCGTATCGATTTCAGGCAAAAATATCAACCATGCCATCGCGCGCCAGTCCAGCAGGGCGCCCCGGCGCAGCTATCCGGGCCATAACATTCTCCGCCCCCAGCCCGCCGCGACGTCCCTCTTTACCGTCCCTCTGATCAGACGCTTGCTGCTGGCTGAAGGATTCCGAGCCAACCGTCACATTGCCCAGCATGATGCCGTTGTCAGCAAGCATTTCACGCAATCGTGGCAATGCCGTCTCGATTGCCTCACGCACGGCGGAATGATGGGAAACGAACAATGCGCTAGCCTGGTCGTTGCTGATCGTCAAACGCACCTCGAGCGGCCCGAGATTGGGGGGATTGAGATGCAGTTCAGCCACTTGATGACTCTGGTTCGCCATCCACACAATTTTCTCGCCGACCGCTCCGCCCCATTCGGCGGAACCGACTCTAGGCGCGACCGGCAAAGCCGGTAACGGCTCCGGATTCCGGAACACGACGGCCGTAGCGGAAGGATTCGCCGCAGCGGATAAGTCAGTCGAATGAAGATCCCCACCCGCATTGCCTGCTGGAACTTCCACCAAGGCCGCCAGCTTGTCGGCAAACCGCTGCTCCGGGGACACCGCTTGCGGCAAATTTTTGCCGCTTGCGGCAATTTCTGCCGCCAGCCGGGCTTCGCCAGTCTTGGACAACAGCATCAACGGCTTTTCCGCGCCGGCTTCGGCTGGAATTCCGGCCCCGCCCACTGCCTGGACAGGAAGTGCCGGCACAAGCATGGAAGCGGTCAGGACTGACAAATCAACGGGAAGCACCGCCGCCCCAGCATTCGCAGCAGATTCAGCGCTTTCGTTGACCGCGACCAAGGAAAGCCCCGCATCCTCTTTTTGCTCAAGCAGCGAAGCAACCCCTTTCAACTGTTTGGCGAGAACCGCCCCGAAATCAAGCCCCGGCGCGCTCTCCAATCCATCCCCACCTTCCGCATCTGTGGCGGCAGGGGCTGACGTCTGACTGATGCCAGCACTGGATTGTGGAGATACAGCAGGAGTAATAGGTAATTGTGGCATCGGCCATCCTTTCGTAGTCGCTTTAGGTTCAACCGAATATAAAGCAAGACGCATACCACCATCAGGAGTACGGCGGATCCGTTGACTCTTCTTGCTTGAATTTATTGCCGGAAAGCTCATCCTGCTCACGCTGCTCGAGTTTATCCTCACGCTTCCGCTCACTGCTCAGATGACGCTGCGACAGCGTATCGAAGGCCTTGAGTTTGCGCTGCTTCGCCTGCCATTCATAACGCCCATCTTCCCAGCGTTTTTTGCAGCGCTCCACCTCTTCTGCCTGCTGGCGGATGGCGACCTCGATTTTGCCGAGAAACAGTTGAAAATCCCTGAGCGAACTCACCTGCATGCCCAGCTTCGTTGTCTGCAACAACTTTGCCCGGTAATCTTCACGATATGCGGTCAACTGCCGGAACTTTTCCTCTGCCTCCTGCCACCCGACCTTAAGCGTGTGCAGATCGCGCGCCGCAGCATCGGTATGGTTCTGGGCAAGGTCAAGAAGTGGCTGGAGAGGAAATCGCCGCGGCATATCTATTCAAGTTTCACGCTTAGGTATTGAACATTGCGGCCAGGCGACTGCGACTGTCCACATAGTTCTCGCTCTGGTGCATATCCTGCTGCAGGAAAGCCTCCATCTGCGGATAAAGCGCCATTGCCTCATCCAGCAACGGGTCACTGCCCTTGACATAGGCACCCACACTGATCAGGTCCCGGCTGCGCTGGAAGCGGGAATAAAGCAGCTTGAACCGACGCACCCGGGCCAAGTCCTCCGGTGCAAGCAGCTCGGTAATCGCCCGACTGACCGAAGCTTCTATATCGATAGCAGGATAATGCCCCTGGTCGGAAAGGCTGCGCGACAACACGACGTGGCCATCAAGG
The DNA here is from genome assembly GCF_035531155.1 of Sulfuricella sp. Taxonomy (NCBI): domain Bacteria; kingdom Pseudomonadati; phylum Pseudomonadota; class Betaproteobacteria; order Nitrosomonadales; family Sulfuricellaceae; genus Sulfuricella; species Sulfuricella sp. Next base: position 48,525 of record NZ_DATKTK010000043.1, read on the forward strand.
ATAGCGCGGGCGCTGTCCGCGATCGGATCCTGCTGATCATCCCCCTCCACCAGCACGGTATAAAATGCGGTAATGGATCCACCGCCTGCCTGGCCGTTGCCGGCGCGCTCGACCAGCTGTGGCAGCTTGGCGAATACCGAGGGCGGATAACCTTTGGTAGCTGGCGGCTCGCCGATGGCCAAGGCAATTTCGCGTTGAGCCATGGCAAAGCGTGTGAGCGAATCCATGATCAAAAGGACATGCTTGCCCTGATCGCGAAAATACTCGGCGATCGACGTAGCGTAAGCCGCACCGTGCAGCCGCAGCAATGGCGGCGTGTCGGCCGGTGCGGCGACCACTACTGAACGCGCCAACCCGGCAGGACCCAGGATGTTTTCGATGAATTCCTTTACCTCGCGGCCACGCTCGCCGATCAGGCCGACCACGATCACATCTGCGCTGGTAAAACGCGCCATCATGCCGAGCAAAATACTCTTGCCGATACCGCTGCCGGCAAAAAGCCCCATGCGCTGTCCACGGCCGACGGTCAGCAAGGCATTGATGGCACGCACGCCAACATCCAGAACTTGCCGGATAGGGGCTCGACTAAGGGGATTGCAAGGACGGCTGTGCAGCGGCACCCGGTGAGCCAGATTCAGTGGCCCCAGAAGATCCAGCGGACGTCCGGCACCGTCAAGGATGCGCCCCAGCAACTCATTGCCCACCTGGACCTGGCGCACGCGGTCTTCGGAACGACGCCGTAGGTGAGGTGATCCGCCCCGCCCGGAGACACGTTGCGCCGGGGTATCCACCGGCGTCACCCGTGCACCCGGCACCAGTCCATATACATCGGTGGAAGGCATGAGGAACAGTTTTTCACCGGAGAAACCGACCACTTCGGCATCTACATCATGACCGTCAGGCAGGTGAACGATACAGCTACCGCCTACCGCAAGCCTCAGCCCCACCGCCTCCATCACCAGCCCGGCAACCCGGGTCAGACGACCGGTCAAGAGCCAAGGGCTGACGGCGGAAACGGTCTCACCGCATTCCCGCAGAAAACCATTCCAGCGTTCAGAGGGAGACGTCATGATTCCTGCCTGGACGACCCATACACCCCAGAGGGGCTATTCAAGCCATGCACCTTCACTGCCCAGGGCGACGAGTATCCTTTTCCAGCGATTCTCTATGGTTGCGTCAATTTCGCTGTTCGTCGTTTCCACTCGACACCCGCCCCGCTCCACGCGGCTGTCGTCAATCAGCTTCCAATGAAAGTGATTCAGCTCGTCCGCCATCAGCGACCGCACCAGAGCCGCGTCTTCCGGGTGCAATTTGAGGTGTGGATGCTGGCTGGCCTGAGGCAGGCTGTTTACCGCCTCGCGAATCACCGGCAGAACCAGCTCCGGCCGTACTCGTAAAGCCTCACGCAACATTTGCTTGGCGACATCCAGCGCCAGGGAAAGCAGGTTCTGTGTCAATGTTTCATCAAACTGATTCAGAGCCCCACCCAGTGACGACATCAGTTGCATCAGCCGCGCCAGCTCTGCATCTACCTTGCCCTTGCCCTCCCTGTAACCGGCGGCAAATCCTTCCTGATAAGCCTGCTGGTGGGTATTCTCGACCTCTTCGGCTGTCGGCAAAGGCACAGTTGTTCTTGCAGACCCATCCAGTGAATTCAGCTCCCAGCGCTGATAAGCGCTCAATTGCTCCTTGGGAATGATATTGCTAGACAAAGCTTTCCTCTCCTGCGCCGCCGATCACAATCTGGCCTTCGTCGGCCAGCTTGCGCACGACCTTGAGAATTTCCTTCTGCTCCGCCTCGACTTCACTGACGCGCACCGGACCCTTGGCTTCGAGATCGTCGCGCAACATTTCAGCAGCCCGCTGCGACATGTTCTTGAAGATTTTCTCGCGCAGCTCTTCGCTCGTACCCTTGAGCGCAATAATCAGGGATTCGGACTGCACCTCTCGCAACAGCAACTGGATAGAGCGATCGTCGATATCGAGCAGGTTCTCGAAGACGAACATCTCATCCTGGATCTTCTGTGCCAGTTCGGGGTCGTAATCGCGGACACTGGCTATGATCGCGGTTTCATTAGCGGTGCCGACATAGTTCAAAATTTCTGCCGCTGTCCTGACACCGCCCATCACGCTTTTCTTGAGATTGCTGGCGCCTGACAGCAACTTGGTCAGCACATCGTTCAATTCCTTCAGCGCAGAAGGCTGGATTCCGTCCAGCGTGGCAATACGCAGCACCACATCGTTGCGCAGACGCTCGGTAAAAAGATTCAGTATCTCACTGGCCTGATCCCGCTCAAGATGAACCAGAATGGTGGCAATAATCTGAGGGTGCTCATTCTTGATGAATTCAGCCACGGAAGCGGCATCCATCCACTTCAGGCCTTCGATGCCGCTGGTATCGCCGCCATGCAGGATTCGCTCGATCAGGTTGGCCGCTTTATCCGAACCTAGCGCCTTAGTCAGCACACTACGAATATATTCATCGGAATCAGCCAAGCCGGCCTTTTCTCCTGCCTGGAACATGAAGTCATGCATCACCCGCTCCACCTGGACGCGGTTGACGCTATCCAGGGCTGCCATGGCATGCCCTAATTTCTGAACCTCCTTGGGGCTGAGATGTTTAAATACTTCAGCGGCCTCCTCCTCACCCAAGGCCATCAGCAAAATGGCGCTTTTCTGGACCCCATCTTCACTCATGATGGGCCAATCCAATCCTTGACCACATTAGCCACCACTTTCGGTTCCTTACGCGCCAGATCCTTGACTGACCGCAAGCGCTCCTCATACCCCAGAGTTGGCGCAATCGAGAAACCTTCGGCCTGTTCCTCCTTCTGAACCACTGGCGGCGGCGGGGTCGAAAGTTCCTTCAGCAGGGGGCGCAGCACCTTGAACACCAGGAAGAACACGATGCCGGCAATTAGCAGGTTCTTGGCGATATCCTTGACCAGAGAAATCGATGCCGGATCTTTCCAGATCGGTGCTGCCGGAATTTCCTCCGTCACCACACTGAATGAGGCATTCACCACATTGAGCGTATCGCCACGATCCTGTCTGTAACCCATGGCTTCCTTGACGAGATTGCTGATCTGCGTCATTTCTGCGTTAGTCAAAGGCTTGGTGCTAACCTTCCCATCCTTGTCCGTGGATTTCTTGTAATTTACCACGACAGCCACAGATAGGCGCTTGACGCTCCCTACCGGCGACTTGACATGCATGATGGTCTTATCCAGCTCGTAATTGACGGTCGACTCCTTGTGCCCCCCCCCGCTTGAAGGCTGAGCAGGCGCTGCAGCCACGGCCGTGGCTGCAGGTGCCGTAATCGGTGCAGCAGCTGTACCGGGGGGCTGATTGGACAAGGCGCCAGGCACGCCGCCTGCAGCCTGTCCTGTTCCAGTGTTGTTTTCATTGCTTTGTTGACTGCGGATTGCCGCCTCGGCGGGTGCAGGGTTGGGCTTGAAGGTTTCAGCAGTCTGCTCGGTCTGGGAGAAATCCAGCTCAGCCGCAACCTGTGCCCGCACGTTTTCCATGCCGGTAATCGGGCTGAGGATGTTTTCGATACGTTTGATGAAACTCTGCTCCACCTGACGTAGAAATTCCAGCTGACTCGGGTCGAGACCGGCGCCCTCCTTACCCTCGGCCGCAGAGCTCAACAGGTTGCCGTTCTGATCAAGTACAGTCACATTCTTGACCGGCAAGTCCGGCACGCTGCTTGAAATCAGATGAACAATGCCGTTGACCTGGGCCTTGTCCAGCGAACGCCCGGGATGGAGGCCAACAAGCACGGATGCGCTAGGATTTTTCTGCTCGCGGGTAAAGACTGAAGGGCGCGGAATAGCGAGATGCACGCGCGCGCCCTGCACGGCAGAAAGAGACTGGATGGAACGGGTCAACTCCCCTTCCAGAGCACGCTGATAGTTCACCTGTTCGAGAAACTGACTGGTGCCCAGCTTTTGGTTTTCCATCAACTCAAAGCCAACCACACTACCCTTGGGAAGGCCCTGTGATGCCAAGCGCAGACGCACGTCATAAACCTGACCGGAAGCAACCAGGATGGCGCCGCCCCCCTCCGCCATCTTGTAGGGAACGTTCATCTGCTGCAGGGAATTGATGATCGCACCGCCATCCCGGTCGGAAAGGTTGCTGTAGAGGACGCGGTAGTCCGGCGTCTGCGACCACATCCAGGCGCCGGAAATCAGCGCGATGGCAGCGGCCAGCGCCAGCATCAGCCCAATTTTTTGGCCGCCGGACAAGCGGTTGAATTCTCTTAGACGGGCGAAAAGTGATTGCTGTGGTGCGACAGCCATATTATTTTACGCCTTGAGTCCAAACTTGCGAGTGCTTGAGCTTTGCCCCCGAACGAGGGAATACAGTAATGGCAAGTGCAGCGCTTTGATCCCTATCACACTTGCATGCTCATGACTTCGTGGTAGGCCGACACCAGCTTGTTACGCACCTGCACCATGGTCTGAAAGGAAATATTGGCTTTCTGCAGAGAAATCATCACTTCCTGGAGGTTAGCATTGGGGTCGCCCTGCTCGAACGCTTTGGCCAGATTGGCAGTATCCTGCTGCGTGCCATTCACCTGGTCCAGCGAAGCCTTGAGCAGCGCCGCAAAATCCGGTCCTTCTGTCGACGCCGGAGCAGGCTCCTGGCCGGCAGCCAAAGCCGAAGCAGCGCGCAGCTGGCCGAGTAACTGGTCAATTCCCTGTGTAGTATTCATCGCTTTCAGGCCTCCAGCTCGAATTATAGCTGTTTATCCATTACGACGACCATTTTTTGCCCGTCTCAGCACAAAAATAAAGCACATTTCATGCCCAATTTGGTCATCACAGACCCGTTTCTTCACTTTCTTCGCGGTACTGCTGCAACTTGTAACGCAACGTGCGCTCGCTCATACCCAGCTTTTCCGCAGCACGCTTACGCGAACCGCTGACTGAAGCCAGGGTTTCCAGAATATGCGTCCGCTCCAGCGTTTTCATATCCACCGCCCCACCGGTGGTTACAGCTTTTCCTGGTTGCGGCACAGCAAGTTCGGATTTGGGTAGAAGCAAATACTCCGTCTCCAGCACATCGCCCGGAGACAAAATCATGGCACGCTGTATGACGTTTTCAAGCTCCCTGATGTTACCCGGCCAGGCATATCGCGTCAATTGCTCGGCAGTCGCAGAAGACAAGCCGATTCCGGGTCGGCCCAGCGAGCCGCCCAAACGGTCAAGCAGATGCCGGGCCAATGGCATGATATCCAGTGGGCGCTCACGCAATGGCGGCAATTCCAGGGGAAACACGTTGAGGCGATAATACAAATCCTCGCGGAAGGTGCCGCGCGCCACCATCTCGCGCATGTCGCGGTTGGAGGTGGCAATGATCCTGATATCGAGTGGAATCGCCTTATGTCCGCCGACCCGCTCCACCTCGCGCTCCTGCAGCACCCGCAGCAGCTTGGCCTGGAGCGGCATCGGCATTTCGGATACCTCATCCAGCAACAGGGTACCCCCCTGCGCCTGCTCGAACTTGCCCGCGTGGGACTGGGCGGCGCCGGTAAAAGCGCCCTTTTCGTAACCGAACAAAGTGGATTCGAGCAGATTTTCCGGAATCGCCGCGCAGTTTATCGCCACGAAAGGCTTGTCGGCACGCGGGCTGTGACGATGAATGAAGCGCGCCATCACTTCCTTACCGCAACCGGACTCGCCCGTAACCAGGATCGTCGCACTGGTACTGGCAACCTTCCGCGCCAACCCCAGCAACTCAACCGTGCGAGGGTCGTCAGCCACCATTTCCGAGCCGTTCGCCGGTTGCGCAGAAAGCATATAGCGCGCCACCTCCGCCAACAGACTGTCCGGCTCGAATGGCTTGGTCAGGTAAGTGCACGCCCCTGCGCGCATTGCTTCTACCGCCTTGTCGATCATGCCATAGGCGGTCATCAGCAGCACCGGGACATGAGGATAGACCGACTTGATTTCGCGCAATAGGGTATGTCCATCCATGGGATGCATCTGCACATCCGTCACGACCAGGCCGACACTACGCTTTCCCAGCACCGCAAGCGCCGCAAGCCCATCGGAAGCGTCCAGCGTCTCGTAGCCGGCCAAACCCAGCGTGTCGCACAAGGCTTCGCGCAGGTCTCGGTCGTCCTCAACGACCAGGATAGGCAATGTTTTCATGGTTTCGCAATTTAAAATTTTCCGGATTATAGCTTGGGTAGCCGCAGAATGAATTCACTACCACAACCTGGCGCCGACTTGACCTGGACAGAACCCCGATGCGCCTCGGCCACGCCGCGCACAATCGCCAGCCCCAGACCTGTCCCGTCAGTGCGGGTCGTGTAGAACGGCTCAAAAAGGCGCTCCTTGGTTGCAACATCGATTCCCTTGCCATCGTCGACCACAGCAATCGACACTTGACCATCATCCCCTAGTTCAACCCTCAGGCTGACCTGCCCGCCCTCCGGGCAAGCCTGCATGGCATTCTCAAGCAGGTTGAGCAAGGCACCAGTCAAAGCCTTTCGACTGCCCAGCACGGCAGCGCCCCGGCTATCATCCTCAATACTGAAATTCAACCCACGCTCAATCATTTGCGGCTCCATGACCTGCTGCAAATCAACCAGCACGGAAGACATCCGGACCACATCCTGCCCCCCGCCCTCCCCCTTCACGAACAACAGCATGTCCTGGATCAGGTGCTCAAGGTGACGAAGACGCGCCAGCACTTTATCTGCGAAACGGATCCGCTCGTTTTCAGGTAAATCAATTTTTTTCAAGTGGGAGGCGTAGAGCAGAGCGGTAGCGAGCGGGGTGCGCAACTGATGCGCCAACCCCGCCGCCATCTCGCCCATCGCAGACAGCCTCTGATGCCGCTGCAGCTCGCGCTGCATGGCGTAGGCTTCGGTCATGTCATGAATCAGCAGCACCTGCCCGCCGGCGGCGTCCAGCGGGCTACTGGATATACTGACCCGACGCGGCGCAGCCCCACTGACCGGCACAAGATCCCACTCATGCGGCACCACCGTTTGTATCAGCACGCGCGCAGCGATCTCCGCCCAGGCCCGTCCCATGAGAGACTCCCCCAGCAGCTCCCGGGCAGCGGGGTTCAACTCGATAATAGTACCCGGCTGATCCAGCACCACTACACCTGCCGGCATGGCGGAAAGCAGATGGGACAGACGCTGCGACAGCGCCTCCTTTTCCAGCAACTGCCATCGCAATTCCACATTGGCAACAGCGAGCTCACCGGTCAGGCGCTCCACCTGCTGCTGCAACTCCTGGTAAGCGCCGGTAAGCTGTGCAGAAGCTTCGTTGAACAGCGAAAATGCCTGCTCCAGCTCCTTCGGATCTACCTGCTTGGGGGTATTCGACAATGCCTTAAGCTCCATGGCCGGTTCATGCCGAAATCATACCGTAATTGATCCGGTCGTTGTTGAACGGTTACACCTTGGGACAACTCCCGAGAACATTTACTGAGCACCGGGAAAGCTCGTTTTGCCACCCGGCTCGACAATCAATGCCCCGAGATGATAGATGGGCGAATTTGCATTAAATCGCTGGCCAATTTAAATTATGTGCTGAAAACAGCGAGTAACCGCCCGACAACCGCCCGATTTAACAGAATGCAACTTAGCCGTATTGAGGTATGATACTGAAAAATGTCCTGCCTGCCAGGCCCGACTGAGGTGCGGGATCAGGACTTTTCACGGAGAGCAACAACATGTCACAACTCTTAAAAAATATTGACGCCCGCACCAAGCTGGCCGGCACCAACAAGCTGGAGATACTGCTGTTCACCCTGGGCACGGACAGCCGCACCGGTCGCAGGGAAACATTTGGCGTCAATGTTTTTAAGGTGCGCGAAGTCATGCGCGTGCCGGAGATCACCCACGCCCCGGATATGCCGTCCTCGGTTGAAGGCATGGTCAGTCTGCGCGGCGTCCTGGTACCGGTTGTCGATCTGGTTAAATATTCCGGAGTGGAAACCGACCAAAAGCCGGAAATCATGATCGTCACCGAGTACAACGGCCACACTCAGGGTTTTCTGGTGGAAGCGGTAGATACCATCCTGCGCCTCGACTGGACGGCCATGCGCGTCCCACCCGACATGCTCACCGCGCAGATGGGGGGGCTGATCACCGCAGTCACCGAACTGGCGGACGGCCGTCTGGTCATGATGATGGACGTGGAAAAAGTCCTTTCCGAAACCAGCCATTACGATGACGAATACCTGTTCAACAACATCAGACCCATTGAAGTGGAAAACCGCACCATCTTCTTTGCCGACGACTCGTCCGTCGCCAGAAACCAGATCCAGCGCACCCTGGATGCCATGAACATCCGACACATCAGCGCCAATAATGGCAAGCAGGCGTGGGATGAACTACAAAAAATCGCCGCTCAGGCTGATGCCGCTCATGTCCCGGTCACCAGTTTCATCCAGCTGATTCTCACCGATGTGGAAATGCCGGAAATGGACGGTTACGTGCTCACTAAACACGTCAAGAGCGACCCCCGTTTTGCCGGCATTCCAGTCATCATGCACTCCTCCCTGAGCAGCGACGCCAACCGGCAACTCGGCCGGTCGGTCGGCGTGGACGACTATATTCCGAAATTCGAACCACATAAGCTGGCGGCGACTCTCACCCAGTTGTTAAGCGAACCTGTTAAATAAATGGGGAATAGTATGGAAAAGCGCAACCCGCTCCTCGATGCAGTGGATGCCAGAGCCAAACTGGCCGGCTCCAACAAGATGGAAATCCTGCTCTTCTCATTGGGAAGCGGAGAAATTTTCGGCATCAATGTATTCAAGGTACGTGAAGTCTGCCAGACTCCCAGGGTCACAAAATCCCCCAATATGCCAGATGGCGTCGAGGGAGTGATCTCCCTGCGCGGCAATATCATCCCGGTCATCGCGCTGGCCAAGATCATCCATCTGGACGAAGTACCGGCAGACACCGGGCACACCATGATCGTCACCGAATACAGCCGCCACACTCAGGGCTTCCTGGTGCATGACGTCGACCGCATCATTCGCGTCGACTGGGACCAGGTCAAACCCCCTCAAACCATGCTGGCCGGCAACGATGGCCTGATCACCGCGATCACGGAACTGCCAGACGGCAAACTGGTTTCAATTCTCGACGTCGAACAGATTCTGGCCAACGCCATTGGAATCGAACCCGTGCCCGACCTCGCCCCGGTCGAAACGGACACAGAGCTGGCGATCTTCTTTGCCGATGACTCCGCGATCGCGCGCAAGGAAATCGTGATGGTGCTGGACAAGCTGGGAGTTAAATACCAGCAGGCCACCAACGGCCTGGAAGCCTGGGAAAGGCTGCAGAATATGGCCGCCCGTGCTCAGCAGGATGGCTCCATGGTGTACGACCAGATCAAGGTCATTCTCGTGGATGCGGAAATGCCGGAAATGGACGGTTATGTCCTGACGAAAAACATCAAGGCGGACAAGCGGTTCGAAGGCATCCCGGTAGTCATGCATTCCTCGCTTTCGTCGGAAGCCAACCGCGACATGGGCAAGCGCGTCGGCGTAGACGCCTATGTCGCAAAATTCGACCCGGCCGTTCTGGCCGACACTTTACGTCCCTTATTACTCAGATAGATAGTCCGATGAAGCGCAACAACAAAATTCAGGCTAACGCCCTAAAGCGCGCCATGACATCGTACGATGGCGAGATGAGAGCTAAGCCTATTACCCGCGGAGTAGTCCATGGCCGATAAGAACATGAAATTCCTGATCGTCGACGATTTTTCGACCATGAGAAGGATCATACGCAATCTGCTGAAGGAGCTCGAATTCACCAATGCTGACGAAGCCGAAGATGGCGTAGCCGCACTCAACAAGCTACGCGGCGGCAATTTCGATTTCGTGGTCAGCGACTGGAACATGCCCAACATGACTGGCATTGAACTGCTCAGGGCTATCCGTGCAGATGACACGCTGAAGCACTTGCCAGTGTTGATGGTGACCGCCGAAGCCAGGAAAGAAAACATCATCGCGGCGGCTCAAGCCGGCGCCAGCGGCTATGTCGTCAAACCTTTTACGGCTGCCGTGCTGGAAGAGAAACTGAATAAAATTTTTGAAAAAATGGGCAAATAATTAAGGAGACGCTCGGTGAGTAACATTACTTCAGGCAACGGGGATTCCGACGATCTGGAAGCCCTGTTCGATAGCATAGTCATGGCCAGCAGCACACAACCGGCCGTACCCGAAACCAAACAGGACACCTCTGCGCCAACCGCAGCGACTGACCCAACAATAGTTCCCGGCGACGAGAGCCTATTCTCGCAAATCGGCCACTTGACGCGCAAGCTGCACGATACGCTACGTGAACTGGGGTATGACAAAAAGTTGGCGGCAACGGTAGACGCCATCCCCGACACCCGCGAACGCCTCGCCTATATTGCGACCATGACGCAACAGGCGGCGGAACGCGCACTGACCGCCACGGAAGTCGCCCAGCCAATTCAGGAAAAGCTCGAAGCGGGTGCGATGGGGCTCAGCTCCAAATGGCAGCGCCTGTTCGACAATCAGCTAAGTCTGGAAGAGTTCAAACAACTGGCGGAAGAAACCCGCCGCTACCTGAAAGAAGTTCCGAGTCAGACCAAGGCAACCAATGCCCAGCTCATGGAAATCATGATGGCGCAGGACTTTCAGGACCTGACCGGCCAAGTGATCAAGAAAGTCGCCGATATGGCCCAGCAAATGGAACGGGACATGCTGCAATTGCTGCTGGCGACGACACCTGCCGAGAAGAAAAACGAAATGGATGCCAGCTTGCTGAACGGCCCGGTGATCAATGCCGTAGGCAGGACTGACGTGGTAACCAGCCAGGTCCAGGTCGACGATCTGCTCGAAAGCCTGGGCTTTTAATCCAACAATTTCAAATAAACTCAGTAGCCGGGAGAAATTATGAGCCACTTCGCCGGAATGGAAGAGTTACTACAGGATTTTCTGACAGAAGCGGGTGAGCTGCTGTCTGATGTAGACAACAAATTGGTCGAACTGGAAAAGCGCCCCAGTGACAAGGCGCTGCTAAACGATATTTTCCGCGGCTTCCACACGATCAAGGGCGGCGCCGGCTTCCTCAACGTCAACGATCTGGTCGGGCTGTGCCACCGCACCGAAAACCTGTTCGACAAGTTGCGCACCGGCGAGCTGGCCCTGACTGCCGAGATCATGGATGTCATCATGAACGCAACCGGCGTGGTGCGCACCATGTTCGGCTCGCTCGCCCAGTCGCAGCTGCCGGACGCAGCGGATGCCGCGCTTCTGAAAGCACTGGACTGCGTTCTGGCTGGCGAAAAGGTGGTGCTGGCGACTCTTGCCGCACCAGCCGAGCCTGCCAACGCAGACCGGGCCACCACCCAGGAATCCGGCGGTCCGGATTGGCAGGCGTTGTACCACACCGTCACCGGAACGCCCGCGGAAAGCATAGCCGCACCCCAAGAAGTTGCTCTCCCCATGGAGATTGCGCCTGTTGTCCAAGCCGCAGCCCGGGTCGCCCCTGTGCCCCGCGCCAAGGCGCCTTCCGCCCAGCAGCCTGCCGCCAAAGAAACCACCATCCGCGTGGACACATCGCGGCTGGACATGGTGCTCAACCTTTCCGGCGAAATCGGCCTCACCAAGAACCGTCTTACCTGTCTGCGCGCGAACATCCTCCAGGGCAAAACCGATGGAGACACCCTCAAGGCACTGGACGAAGCCGTCAGCCACCTGGACCTTTTGGTGGGCGACCTGCAAAACGCTGTGATGAAAACCCGGATGCAGCCGATCGGCAGGCTGTTCCAGAAATATCCACGCCTGGCACGCGACCTTGCTCGGCAACTGGGAAAAGACGTCGAACTGCTGATCGTGGGTGAAGAAACCGAAATCGACAAGACCATGATCGAGGATCTTAACGATCCCATCGTCCATCTGGTGCGCAACGCGGTCGACCATGGCGTGGAAAGCACGCAAGATCGCGTCGCCGCAGGCAAGCCGACCAAGAGCCTGGTGAAACTTTCCGCCATGCAGTCAGGCGATCACATCGTTATCGAGATCGCCGACGACGGCAAAGGTATGCGACCCGACACCATACGCCGCAAGGCTATCGAAAGAGGGCTGATCGATACCGAAGCAGCAAACACACTGGATGACAAGCAGTCTCTTAACCTGATCTTCCTGCCCGGCTTTTCGACCAAGGACGAGATTTCCGATGTATCTGGACGGGGTGTCGGGATGGATGTCGTGCGCACCAACATCCAGAAATTGAATGGTCGGATTGACATCAATTCAGTCGTCGGCCATGGCACGACCATTACCATCTCCCTACCACTGACCCTGGCCATTCTCCCCGTACTGGTGGTACGCCTGGGCGAACAGCCTTTTGCCGTACCCCTTTCCATGGTGCGTGAGATCATCCCGATCCATCCCGAAGAAATCCAGCGTGTTTCAGGCCGAGCAACCATGGTGGTGCGCGACGAGGTTCTGCCAGTGCGGTCCCTGGCCAGCCTGATCGGCTGGCCGCAGGAGGGCATGCCCTCCTTCGGTGTCCTGATGCAAGCCACAGCCACCAACTTTATCCTGGCTATCGACGGCTTCATCGGACGGGATGACGTGGTCATCAAGCCGCTGCATGACATCAAACCCAAGGGCATCGCAGGTGCCACCCTGTCCGGTGATGGCCTGGTGGTGCTGGTGCTGGATATCGAGGAGCTGCTGGAAATGAGCACCGAGGTAACTCAGGCATCGATGTTTACCGCGTAAGGGCTGGAACTCCAATGCAAGATCACGCCTATCTCGCCCGCCAACCGATCGTTGACAACCAACAAAAAATCGTCGGCTATGAACTTCTGTTCCGTCGCAGCGCGGAAGCCACCAATGCCAGTTTCACTGATGACCATCTAGCCACCTCCAAGGTGCTGGCCAACATCCTCAGCAACATGGGGGCGGAATGGCTGCTGGGCGACAAACTGGCCTTCATCAATGCCTCCACCTCCATGCTGATGAGCGATTTCCTCGAGCTGCTACCGGTCAACCGGGCAGTGCTGGAAGTTCTGGAAACCACTCGTGCGACCCCGGAGTTGCTGGCACGCTGCCACGAGCTCCGCAAGCTGGGGTACCGCCTGGCCCTGGACGACTTTGAGCTGACGCAGGAAAGCGCCCCGCTGCTAGCAATCGCAAACTTCATCAAACTGGATGTCCAGAAGCTGAATGCCAGCGGCCAGCTTGAAACCCATGTTCGCGCCCTGGAAAAGCATCCGGCCCAGCTGATTGCAGAAAAGGTCGAAACCCAAAGCGAACACAATATTTGCAAAAAACTGGGGTTCGCCTATTACCAGGGCTACTATTTCGCCCACCCGGAAACGCTGTGCGCCAAGGTCATCAATCCCGCCTACGCCGTCGTGCTGGAACTGCTCAACAAGGTGCGCAACAATGCGCAAATCAAGGATATCGAATCTTCCTTCAAGCGCGACGTAGCCCTTTCCTTCAAGCTGTTACGCTACATCAATTCTGTCGGCTTTGGCCTGTCCTGCGAAATCCAGTCACTGCGCCATGCACTGGCGATTCTCGGTTATCAGCAGCTGTATCGCTGGCTGACCCTGCTGCTAGTCACTGCGGGGGAAGGCAGCACCTCGCCTGCCCTGATGAAAACAGCCGTCACCCGCGGCCGCCTGACCGAGCTATTGGGCAAGGATATGCTGGAAGCTGCCGATCGCGACAACCTGTTTATTGTTGGAGTGTTCTCTCTGCTCGATGCCATGCTGGAAATGCCTATGGACGAGGCATTGGACAAGCTCTCTCTGCCGGAAGCGATCTCTGATGCGCTGCTGTCCCGACAAGGCCTCTACGGCCCCTTCCTGGATCTGGCTATAGCTTGCGAGGAAGGGGATTCAGACCACATTGAAAAACTGGCTTTTTCCCTCCAGCTGGAGCCGGACAAGATCAACCAGGCTCACCTCTCCGCACTGGCCTGGGTGGAAACCCTAGGGATATAACCGGCACGGTAATGGGTGATGAGGAATGGGTAACGAAAACCTTTCGACCATCACTCATTCCCCATTACCCATCACCCCACTTCAGAGGGTAGCCGGTTCGCGGCTGGCACCCGCATCGTTCATGCGCTCCAGATATTTCTTCCAAAGCGCTTCCTGGTTGACGCCCAAGTCATGCAGGTAATCCCATGAATATAGACCGCTGTCATGGCCATCCGAGAAAACCAGCTGTACGGCATAGCTGCCCACCGGCTGAACATCGGTAATTTCTACATTCTTCTTTCCCACCTGCAATACTTCCTGCCCCGGGCCATGGCCGCGCACCTCGGCAGAAGGCGAGTAAATCCGCAGGAATTCGCAAGGCAGCTCAAAACGCTGTCCATCGGAAAACGCAATCTCCAGCATGCGCGATTTCTGGTGAAGCTTGATTTCCGTCGGCATCGGCGTTTTATTATCCAATCCTGCCATATTTATTCCTTTCGATGAGTCGATTCAGTAGTAACGATAAGCGAGAAAGCCGGATTCTAGATGGGGGGAACAAACCGAATTTCAAGCCTGCGGACCACAAAGAAAAACCTTCTAACCCCATCAGTCCAGGCTATTTGCTGCCGTCCCCTCCCACCGCGGCAAGCAGCTTATCCATCCAGCCATCAGGCAAAATCCGCTTTAGCGTGGCGAACAGGTGAGTAGGGACGGTCACGTGGTACCGAATTTTGGGGTGCCGGCTCTCCAAAGCATGAATAACTTTATCCAGCACCGCCCCGGGCGGAAGCGTAAATGGCACGGCCGCACCCTGCTTGACCAGACGGCGCTCCATAGCCAGGTACTTCTCGCGGTGGGCGCTGTGTTCCACATCGATATTGCGCTTGTAGACCACAAATGAATTCGCCCGGAAACGGCTCTCGATCGGCCCCGGTTCGACCAGGGAGACATGGATACCGCTGCCGCGAAGCTCCAGCCGCAACGTATCGGCAATCCCTTCCAGCGCGTATTTGCTGGCGATGTAGGCGCCCCTGTAAGGCAAGGCAATCAGCCCCAACACCGAGCTGTTCATGATGATACGGCCGTAGCCCTGGGCGCGCATCACTGGTATCACCCGGTTGGTCAACTCAACCGTGCCGAACAGGTTGGCCTCGAACTGCTCGCGCAATACCTCACGCCGCAGATCCTCCACCGCGCCGGGCTGGCCGTAAGCGCCGTTGTTGAACAGGGCATAAAGCTGCCCGCCGCTACGCGCCAGAATCTCGTCCATCGCATGATGAATGGAAACCGAATCAGCCAGGTCGAGCTGCACGCTTTCCAGGCCGTCAGCCTCAAGCGCCCGCACATCCCCCGACTTGCGGGCCGAGGTAAAGACGCGGTAGCCGCGCTTTGCCAGTCCTGCGGCAACGCAACGCCCGATTCCGCTGGAACAGCCAGTGATCAGGATATTTCGGGGGGGCATGGCGCACTCATATCTTGATCATCAATCCTATTCATTACCATTCCAAAGGAATATACAGGCAACACAAGCCACACCTATAATTAAGAAGCGCTACACTAGATAAGGGATACCCATCCAGGCACAGCGATATCTTGCAACTCTTCATGGCCCGGATGGTTCCTACACTAATCAATCATTGATACAATGTCGCACTGAAAATAATAATCGGATACTGCAAATAATGCGTGCAATCTTTTTCAAGCTCCCGACCGTGATGCTATTAAGCCTTGCCCTGCTCGGCTGTGCCACTAACGGTGACCCTCGCGATCCTTTGGAACCGCTCAATCGCGGCATCTACAAATTCAACGACGTGGTGGACAAAGCAGTGCTCAAACCGGTTGCCACAGGGTACAGGGACGCCATGCCTGATCCAGTGCGCACCGCCGTCGGCAACTTCTTTTCCAATCTGGATGACGTGCTGGTGCTACTCAACGATCTGCTCCAGTTCAAACCCGAGCAGGCCGCCTCGGATTTCAGCCGTCTGGTCTGGAACACCTCTGTCGGCATTGCCGGCCTGATCGACGTCGCTACCCCGATGGACCTGCCGAAACATAACGAAGACTTCGGGCAAACGCTGGGATATTGGGGCATCGGCGACGGCCCCTATCTGGTGCTGCCATTCCTTGGCCCCAGCACCCTGCGAGATACCGTTGGAACAGTCGTAGACGTCCACTTCGACCCGGTGGCGCAGCATACACCGGTTGCCGAGCGCAATTCGGCGATTGCCATCCACGCCGTGGATAACCGTTCGCGCCTGCTTGACGCAGAGGAAGTGCTGGACGAAGCCGCCATCGACCGCTATGTCTTTCTGCGGGACGCCTATTTACAGCGGCGGCGTGGTTTGGTTTATGACGGCAATCCACCGCGTGAGAAATTCGAGGATTATGATGAACCCGCTCCTTCCACTCCAGCCGAGTCCCGCCCCTGAACTCTGGTTGCTCCGCGCATAACGGAGCGATGAACAACCACCCCTAGAAATTCGCCGCCTCAACCTCGAGGTAGGCGCGGTTAATATTCCCCCCCATGTTTGTTTCGAATTCATGGAGATTTTTCCATTCGCTCAAATCGAGCGTGCCGCGAATCTCGCTGTCGCTCAGTCCTTTCTTGTAACCCGCCTCGACGCCCGCATAGAAGCCGGCCAACAAGTTGTGCAGTTTGGCCACATCCGACTTGCTCATGAGCGGGCCGTGCCCGGGCACGATCGTGGTTGCATCAAACTCCTGCGCCTTGGCCAGAGCGCCGACCCAGTTGCGGATATGGCCGTCACGCATGACCGGGGTGGTGGTATTGACCAGGATATCGCCGCCGATCAGCACCCTGTCGTCCGGCAAATAAACCATCATGTCGCCCGGCGTATGGGAGCCGCGCGGCACCCAAAGAACCATTTTCACTCCCTCAAAACTGCGGTTGTTGCTACTCTCCGCCTTGAAAGTCAGCATTGCCGGAACCGGACGGGTATTGGGAAACTTGCGCCCGACCATATTTTCCATGATCTGCACCCACTCCATGCCGGTTTTCTCAACCAGCACCTTACACTGCTCCGAGCTGATGATTTCCGCGCCCTTGAACGCCACGTTGCCCAACACATGGTCGCCATGGTGGTGAGTGTTGATGATGTGGGTGACCGGCTTCGGCGTAATTCTGGCAATCGCTTTCGCCAAGTGTTTGCCGACCTCGTCGGTCCCGCCGCTGTCCACCAGGATCACGCCCTTGTCGCCGATGATCACCGTGCTGTTGACCATGTACCCCTGGTTGTGCGGGCTGGGCAGCCCCAGCGGCCCAAGCAGGGCATACACACGGTCGTTGACCTTCACCACCTTGGGTTCGGGCAATCTGGTTTCAGCGCTGACTGCATTTGCATAAACCAGGACAAACAAGATCAAAAAAACGCGGCTCATGATTTCTCCTTGTCCCGATAAGAATCAGGAAATAGTCTGGTAATACAGGTTCTGCGGATGGTTGGCCTGGGCGAAGAAAAACCAGCGCTCGGCGAGCAGGCCCATATATTGCACCAGAAAAGCCGCAAACAACAATCCACTCAAGGAAGAGGAAAGGCCGCCGGCCAGTAGCAGCAACGGAAGCGCGAACACCAGCACCAGGAACACCCATTTGACCGAGCGCAGCAAGGCGGCTCCCTTGCCATGAAAAAACTCGCGGGTATTAAACGAACCTCCCATGAAGCCCTGGGATTTCTGCACAATCTGGCCATGGCGTACACCGATCGCCGTTTGCAGTGTGGATTTCGGCTTCAGGCGCGCATTGCGAGCCAGCGATGCGGCCCGTGTCACCAGCGCCAGCAGGGTAATCACCATCGCCCATTTGCCGTAGAACCCGACCAGATCGGGCGCAGCGTATACCGAATAAGCCGTCGCCAGGGTGAAGCCCGAAGCGCTGCCGAGGAGCAGGTAATTCACGACCGTCAGCGGGCTATGCCATTCCTGCAGGAATTTCAGGCAGGCGTAAATCATCGCCGTGCAAATGAACAACGCAAAGCACAGCAGCGTACCGAGCACGCCGAGCACCATCGTCGCATCCAGAGTCAGCGTGCCGAGGGTGACGAGCGGGGCATGCCAGCCAAGGCTATGCGCCACACCATAGAGAAACACCACTCCCATGAATGCCGGCAACACGATCACCTCGCGCGACAGCCAGGACGTGCGCCATTTCGCCGCCGAGCGCCATGCCCGCTCGGGATGACCAAGATGGAAGAAGGAGGCCACCAATCCACCGATCAGGAGCAGCAAAGCAATCAGGCTACCTATCGCATAAAAACCGCCATCGGCTTGTTCTGGCAACAAATGAAAAAAGGCATAAACCTGGCCGGTGTAGAGGGCCAGGAACAATCCCTGGCCGGCGCCGATCAGGGTGGTGAGGAAAATTACTGAAAACGCGGGATGCATGAATAACTCTCCAAATTCTTTACCGCAAAGGCGCTAAGGCGCAAAGACGACCAATACGGATCTCTATCGCTTTTCTTTGCGCCTCTGCGCCTCTGCGGTTGGTTTTACCAACTGGTCACATCGTCCAGAGACGGCTCGCTCTTGTCCGGTTGCGGCAGCAGACGCTCTTTCTTGAGCGGGTTGTCGGCGCGCATCAGTTCATCGGTGTGTATCCTGATCTGCGTCTTGCGCCTTGGCAGGTAGTGGTTGGACGGTTTGGTGCCCCACTCCGGCATCAACGCATAACCGCCGCTTTCCCGGATCGCCACCGAAACCGCCGACTCCGAGTCGTGCACGTCGCCGAACAGGCGTGCGCTGGTCGGGCAGGCCAGCACGCACGCCGGCTTGCGTTCCGCTTCTGGCAGGGACTGGTCGTAAATCCGGTCGACGCAGAGGGTACACTTTTTCATCACCTTCTGGTGCTCGTCGATTTCTCGCACACCATAGGGGCAGGCCCAGGAGCAATACTTGCAGCCGATGCACTTGTCGTAGTCCACCAGCACGATACCGTCCTCCTTGCGCTTGTACGAAGCGCCCGTCGGGCACACCGGCACGCAGGGCGGCTCCTCGCAATGCAGGCAGGATTTTGGGAAATGCACCGTCTCGGTATTGGGGAAGCTGCCGACCTCGAAAGTCTGCACCCGGTTGAAGAAGGTGCCGGTCGGGTCAGCGCCGTAGGGGCGGTCGTCCGACATGGCGCCCGCCGAACCGGAGGTATTCCATTCCTTGCAGCTGGTGACGCAGGCATGGCAGCCGACGCAAACATTGAGGTCGATGACCAGGGCGAGCTGGGTCATTTCCACTCTCCTTTTCCAGCAAAAAATGCCTGCCAGGCGCGCCGAACCTTGCTGGTGCCGGGCGCAGCAGGCACTGGTGCAAATTGCGGAGAGGTCTGTTCCGGCTCGCCCTCGGCCGCCTTGTAGATTTTCACCTTGACGTCGTACCACGCC
This sequence comes from Sulfuricella sp., assembly GCF_035531155.1. NCBI lineage: Bacteria > Pseudomonadati > Pseudomonadota > Betaproteobacteria > Nitrosomonadales > Sulfuricellaceae > Sulfuricella > Sulfuricella sp. The sequence goes on from NZ_DATKTK010000043.1 coordinate 67,873, forward strand.
GCCTGCCCGGTGACGGGGTCGGAGTTGGAAAGGTGGGCGCCATCACGGTTGGCCGGCAGCTCCTCGGATATCAGGTGATTCAGCAGGAAACCCTTTTCCGACTCGTTCGCTTCCAGCGCCAGGTTCCACGCCCCCTTGGCCTTGCCGATGGCGTTCCAGGTCCACACCGTACCAGGCTCGAGCGCCTCGGTGTAACGGCACATGCAGCGCACCTTGCCGTGCATCGATTCGACCCAGATCCAGTCGTCGTCGGCGATACCCTGGGCCTGTGCGGTCACCGGATTCACGAACAGGTAGTTATGGGCGTGGATCTGACGCAGCCAGGCATTCTGCGAATCCCACGAGTGATACATCGCCATTGGGCGCTGTGTCACCGCATTGAGCGGATACTTGGCGTTGTCGCTGAGCTGTGCTTCCAGCGGCTCATAGTAGAACGGCAGCGGGTCAAAATAAGTTTCGATGCGCTGCCTCAGACGCTCGGGAGGCTGGCGGCCATCAGTCTTGCCCTGGGCGGCGAGACGGAACTTCTGCAGCACTTCGGAATAGATATGGATGTTGATCGGCTCCGCATAGCGCGTCAGACGATGGCGCTGCGCCCATTCCAGGTAACCCTGATTCCAGTTGCGCATGTACTGGTAAGAACGCGGCAGGTGGTATTGATAGACGCAGTTATTCTTGGCGTACATCTCCCACTGGCGCGGATTTGGCTCGCCGCGCATGAACTTTTCCCCGCCCTTGCCGCGCCAGCCGGCGAGGAAGCCGATGCCGGAACCCGGCTCGGTTTCATAGTTGATGATGAAATCGGGGTAATCGCGGAACTTGCGCGAGCCGTCCGGGTTGACGAACACCGGCAACTTGAGGCGCGAACCCAGCTCGATCAGCACCTCCTGGAATGGCTTGCACTCGCCTGTAGGCGGCACCACCGGGATGCGCACCGAATCCACTGGACCATCGAATTCGGAAATCGGCCGGTCGAGCATGGACATCACATCATGGCGTTCGAGATAAGTCGTATCCGGCAGCACCAGATCGGCGAAGGCGGTCATCTCGGACTGGAAAGCGTCGCACACGATCAGGAAGGGGATCTTGTACTCGCCATCCTCGCGCTTGTCCTTCAGCATGTCACGCACCTGCACCGTATTCATCGCCGAATTCCACGCCATGTTCGCCATGAAGATCAGCATGGTGTCGATTGAATAGGGATCGCCGCGCCAGGCGTTGGTAATGGCGTTGTGCATCAGCCCGTGGACAGCCAGCGGGTATTCCCAGGAAAACGCTTTGTCGAGCCGCACCGGCTCACCGTTCTCGTCGACGAACAGATCGTCCGGCTCGGCGGGCCAGCCCAGCGCCATGCCGCCCAGCGGCGTATTCGGCTGCACCCCTTCCGGACCTTTCGGCGTCTTGGCGCAGGGGGGAATCGGGCGCGGAAACGGTGCCTTGTGACGAAACCCGCCAGGACGGTCGATGGTGCCGAGCAGACTCATCAAAATGGACAGGGCGCGGATGGTATGAAAGCCGTTGGAATGGGCGGCCAGGCCGCGCATGGCATGGAAGGCGACCGGATTGCCGGTCACGGTTTCGTGCTCCTTGCCCCAGGTATCGGTCCAGGCGATCGGCAGTTCGATCTTCTGGTCGCGCGCGGTGACGCCCATCTCGTGGGCGAGGCGGCGTATGGTCTCGGCCGAAATGCCGGTAATCCCTTCCGCCCATTCCGGCGTGTAGTCCTCGACCCGCTCCTGCAGGAGCTGGAAGGAAGGCTTCACCGGCGTGCCGTCATGGAGTTTGAATTCGCCGCGGAGGAAAGGGTCCGCGCCCTCGCTGTGAGAAACCACCGGCTTGTTGGAAACACGATCCCACCACAGCTTGTTCTGCGGATCGAAGCACCCTTCCTCCGCCGGCACCTCGGTACGCACGAACATACCGAACTCGCTGCTCTTTTCGTCAAGGTTCACCAGTTCGGCGGAGTTCGAGTACTGCACCAGAAAATCGCGGTCGTACAGGCCGAGGCGGATGATTTCGTGTATCAGCGCCAACAGCAGAGCGCCGTCCGTGCCAGGGCGGATCGGCACCCACTCATCGGCGATGGCGGAATAGCCGGTGCGCACCGGATTGATCGAAACGAAGCGGCCGCCGTTGCGCTTGAACTTGGACAAGGCGATCTTCATCGGGTTGGAATGATGATCCTCGGCGGTGCCTATCATCACGAACAGCTTGGCACGATCCAGATCAGGGCCGCCGAATTCCCAGAACGAGCCGCCGATCGTGTAGATCATGCCCGCGGCCATATTCACCGAACAGAAGCCGCCGTGGGCAGCATAGTTGGGCGTGCCGAACTGCTTGGCGAACAGCCCGGTCAGCGCCTGCATCTGATCGCGGCCGGTGAAGAGCGCAAATTTTTTCGGGTCGGTAGCGCGTATCTTCGCAAGTCGCTCCGCCATCAGGGTAAACGCCTCTTCCCAGGAAATCGGCTCAAACTCACCTGCCCCCCTCTCGGAGCCAGGCTTACGTCGCAACGGTTGGGTCAGGCGTGCAGGAGAGTACTGCTTCATGATGCCGGAAGAACCTTTGGCGCAGATCACGCCTTGGTTCAAGGGGTGCTCGGGGTTGCCCTCGATGTAGCGCACCTCTCCGTTTTTCACTGTGACACGAATGCCGCAGCGGCAGGCGCACATGTAGCAAGTCGTGTTCTTGACCTCGACACGGTCCTTTGAGTTTTCTGTATGACTGGCTGATTGCTGCATGATTATTTTCTCGCTAAGCCGATGAATCCCGGCTTACTCAGGATGCAAATTAATGTGACTATCGAGACTGATTTTACAGACATTATCAATTCAGTTTGTTCACATTTATTTATATGCATATAAGAATTTTGATACAGTCTAATATAGATACCGAGTCAAAATTTGAGTGGCGCCCGAACGGGGAAACGCTGGAGGGAGAATGTAAGATGGCGGAGAGGGTGGGATTCGAACCCACGGTAGGTTTGAACCTACGCCTGATTTCGAGTCAGGTACATTCGACCACTCTGCCACCTCTCCGCAAGGCCTGCATTCTACCAGTTCAGGGGAGATAGTTGAACCTGAAACATGGACAAAACTACCAAAGCAGGTCAAACTTTTGCCATGCGCCTGTTTATTCCGCTCATCCTTGTGCTGGGAATGGGGTCGTGCAGCGTTCCAGAGACCCCTATCCCGCCGGTACAGGAAAACCACGAATTGGTGGTCCTGACCCGCAACAGCCCCACCACCTATTACGAGGATGCATATGGCAATTATGCCGGGCTGGAATACGACCTGGTCAACCTGTTCGCCCAAGAGCTCGGCGTCAATGTCCGGTTCGTCGTCGCCACCGAGTTCAGCCGAATCATCCCCACCCTGACCAAGAAACACGCACATCTGGTTGCCGCGGGATTGACCATCACCCCGGAACGGGAAAAAATCGTCCGCTTCGGCCCCGCCTATCAAACCGTTCAGCAGCAAATCGTTTACAACAGCCTCACCTTGAAACCCGACGATATTGGGGATCTGATCGGGAAAAGAATCGAGGTCATCGCCGGCAGCAGCTATGTGGAAAGACTCAAGCAGGCCAGGAAAAAATCTCCGAAGCTGGAGTGGCACGAAGTTAACGCCATGGAAACCGAGGAATTGCTGGAGAAAGTGGCGAATGGCGAGGCGGACTATTCCATCGCCGACTCCCATTTAGTTTCCATGGCGCAGAACTTCTTTCCCGACCTGGGCATTGCCTTCAGCCTGGGCAAGCCGGAGCAATTGGCCTGGGCATTTCCAAAGGACGGCAATCCTGACCTGTTAGCCAAGGCCCAGAAATTCTTCGACCGCATCCAGAAAGACGGCACGCTGCGGCGCCTGCTTGATCGCTACTACGGTCACATCGAGCGACTGAACCGCATCGACGTAGTCACCTTCCTGGAAAAAATGAATTCGGATCTGCCAAACTACCGGAAACTGTTCCAGCAGGCGCAGGAAATCACCGATATCGATTGGCGGCTGATTGCCGCCCTGGGCTACCAGGAATCCCACTGGGATCCATTGGCCACCTCGCCGACCGGGGTGCGCGGCCTGATGATGCTGACCTCGGACACGGCCGATCACCTGGGAGTCAACGATAGGCTCAATCCGAAGGAAAACATTCCGGCGGGTGCCAGCTACCTTCTCACTCTGAAGGAAGCACTGCCGGAGCGCATCACCGAGCCCGACAAGACCTGGATAGCCCTGGCCGCCTACAACACGGGGATGGGACACCTGGAAGACGCGCGGGTCCTGGCGCAACAGAACAAGCTCAACCCTGACTCATGGGCCGACCTGAAGAAAGCCCTGCCGCTGTTGAGCAAGACCGCCTACTACACCTCTCTCAAGCACGGCTATGCGCGTGGCGGCGAAGCCGTGATTTTCGTGGAAAACATCCGCAACTATTACAACATCATGATGAAATTTGAACCCGCCCACAAATCCCCGTATCCCGCACTGACCACCACAAAGGAAGGATTCAGGCTTGCAGCTTCTCCAGGCCGCCCAGATAAGGACGCAAAGCCGAAGGAACGGTAACGCTGCCGTCAGCGTTCTGGTAATTCTCCAGGATCGCCACCAGCGTCCGGCCAACCGCCAGGCCGGAACCGTTTATGGTATGCACCAACTCCGGCTTGCTTTTCTCGTTGCGGTAGCGCGCCTGCATGCGCCGCGCCTGGAACGCCTCGAAATTGCTGCAAGAAGAGATTTCCCGGTAAGCATTCTGCGCCGGTAGCCACACTTCCAGGTCGTAGGTCTTGGCCGAGGAAAAGCCGATATCCCCGCTGCACAGCGCCATCACCCGGTAGGGCAGCTCCAGCTTTTTCAGGATGGCTTCGGCCTGGCTGGTCAACTCTTCCAACACCTCGTAAGACTGGGAAGGATGAACGATCTGAACCAGTTCCACCTTGTCGAACTGGTGCTGGCGGATCATGCCGCGCGTGTCCCTGCCGTAGGAACCCGCCTCGGAACGAAAGCACGGGGTGTGGGCGACGAATTTCAGCGGCAAACTTTCCAGCGGCACGATCTCGTCGCGCACCATGTTGGTCACCGGCACTTCAGCCGTCGGGATCAGGTAAAGCTTCTCGGTTTCGCTCTTCTGCACTGCGAACAGATCGGCCTCGAATTTCGGCAGCTGCCCGGTGCCGCGCATGGAATCGGCATTCACCAGATAAGGAACGTAAACCTCGGTATAGCCGTGCTCCTGGGTATGCACATCGAGCATGAACTGGGCCAGTGCCCGATGCATCCGCGCAAGCTGGCCACGCATTACCGAGAAACGCGCCCCGCTGATTTTTGCAGCCGCACCAAAATCCAGTTGGTTCAGCCCCTCGCCCACATCCACATGGTCCTTGACAGGAAAATCGAAACTGCGTGGCGTGCCTACCCTGCGCACTTCCACATTGTCATTCTCGGATTTGCCGGTGGGCGTGGTTTCGTGAGGCAGATTGGGGATGGTGAGGAGAATCTCGTTCATCCTGCCCTGGATGTCTTCCAGATTCACTTCGGCAGCTTTCAGCTCGTCGCCCAGATTGGCCACTTCCGCCATGATGGCGCTGACATCCTCACCCTTGGACTTGGCTTGGCCGATCTGCTTGGAAGTGGTATTGCGCTTTGCCTGCAATTCCTGGGTGCGGGTCTGGACGGTCTTGCGCTCGCCTTCCAAAGCTTGGAAAGCTAACGTATCCAGCGTGAAGCCGCGCGATGCCAAGGCTTTTGCCACTCCGTCCAGATCGCTGCGCAGCAGTTGTATGTCTAGCATGAAAACTCCCTGTTATTTCCTGTTCTTTGTTTTCTCGTCCAGTTCCCGCAGATGCGCCAGCCGTTCGCCGATCTTGCCTTCCAGTCCGCGCGGCGTGGGCCGGTAAAACTCGACCCGCGGCATTTCTTCCGGGAAATAATCCTCTCCCGCCGCATACGCCTCAGGCTCGTCGTGGGCGTAGCGGTAGGCGTGGCCGTAGCCCAGTTCTTTCATCAACTTGGTCGGCGCGTTGCGCAGATGCAACGGCACCGCGCGGCTTTTGTCGTTTTTTACGAAAGCCCGTGCATTATTATACGCCACGTAGGCCGCATTGCTCTTGGGCGCCACCGCCATATACAGCACGGCTTGCGCCAGGGTCAACTCGCCTTCCGGGCTGCCCAGCCGCTCGTAAGTTTCCACCGCATCCAGCGCCAGCCTGAGCGCACGGGGATCGGCCAGGCCGATGTCCTCGCTCGCCATGCGAACGATGCGGCGGCCGAGATAAAGCGGGTCAGCGCCGCCGTCCAGCATGCGTACCAGCCAGTACAGCGCGGCGTCGGGATTGGAGCCGCGCACCGATTTATGCAGGGCTGAAATCTGGTCGTAAAACTCCTCGCCGCCCTTATCAAAGCGCCTGCCGCTCCGGGCCAGGGCGTTTCTGACCAGAGCCTCGTCGATATGCACTACATGGCCGGTTTCTGCCGCCGTTTTCATCTGCTCCAGCAAATTCAGCAGGCGCCGCGCGTCGCCGTCCGCATAACCGATCAGCAGCGACTTCGCCGCATCTTCGAAAGTCAGGCCGTGCAAGGCGATGCCCGTCGCCCGGTCGAACAGCAGCCCCAATTCCTGCTCGGTCAATGCCTGCAGCACGTAAACTTGCGCGCGCGACAGCAGCGCACTGTTGACTTCAAATGAGGGGTTTTCGGTGGTGGCGCCGATGAAGGTCACCAAACCCTGCTCCACGAACGGCAGGAACGCATCCTGCTGCGCCTTGTTGAAGCGATGCACCTCGTCCACGAACAGGATGGTGTGGCGGCCGTATTGCTGCAGATTGAGCTGCGCCCGGTCTATCGCCTCGCGGATGTCCTTCACCCCGGAAAGTACCGCCGACAGGGCGATAAAATCGGCATCGAAGGCCTGGGCCGTAAGCCGGGCGATGGTGGTCTTGCCCACACCCGGCGGCCCCCACAGGATCATGGAATGGAGCTTCTTCGATTCGAATGCCAGGCGCAACGGTTTACCAGGACCCAGCAAGTGAGACTGACCGATCACCTCGTCCAGAGTCTGGGGGCGCAACCGCTCGGCCAGGGGAGCACCGGGCGGAGCAGCGGAAAACAGATCAGTCACCGATCACGTCCACGCCCTTGGGCGGCACGAATTTGAACATATCGGGCGCAAGCTTCGGATTGCGCTCAAGGCCTGAAAAGCGGATGACCGTGGTCTGGCCGAAATGGTCGCGCAACTCCATCACTTCGAGCCCCTTCTCGGAGAAGCCCATGCGCATGCTCTCGAAGGTGCTCTCCTTGTCCTTCGGCGTCGCCTCCAGCCATTCCATGCTGCCGCGCTTGCCGATATCCTTAAGGTCGAAGTGTTTCTCGATCTCGTTGTTACCCGCCAGCAGTGCAGCGGGGCTTGAACCGAGCGCACTATCCATCTGCTTCACCGTGACTTGCTTGAGATCGACGTCGTACATCCACAGCTTAGCGCCATCGCCGACGATTAGCTGCTCGTAAGGCTTTTCATAAACCCAACGGAACTTGCCGGGGCGGGAAAACAGCATGGTGCCGCTGGTCTCCTGAACCGTGGTCATTTTTTTGTCCAGGACAATTTGCTTGAAATGGGCCTTGGCGGATTTGACTTCGGAAAGAAAGGTTTTGAGGCTTTCCAGCGACGAAGCACTCGCCGGCAAGGAAAGCAGGCCGGCCATAGCCATACAGCCACTAAGCAATAACGTGCGGGAAAGATTTTTCACAATGCCTCGTAAAGAGAAATTTAGCATCGACCGGAAAGACAATCCGAGGAAGACAAGGTTAGCAAACCATGGAGTTGGCGGGTAGCACAGGAGTTAGGCCTGCGAACTCTGCCGTGCGAATTCAAAACCAATTGCTTTTCTGTTGGTGTATTTTAGCAACATATACCCATTGGTGGCTAGATTTGCGCTGACACGGGTATCTAAAACCCGCCAGACATAGCAATAGCCGGAAAAATGCTCATATCATCAATGGGCTAACGTGTTACTATTTTTTAAATAAATATAAACGAGTCACATAAAGGCCGGTAATTGACGTTTGCAAGGCGAGACTGAAACGCTGCAAATCAATTTAGCAGGAGGATAAATGCCATGAAGACTGACAAGTTAGAGCGTCTCCAAGCCGACGGCTGGAAAGTCGGCAGTGCAGAGGATTTTCTGCAATTAAGTGATGAAGAGGCACGACTCGTTGCACTCAAGTTCTCACTCATCAGTGCGGTAAAAAAATCACGCATCAAACATAAACTCTCGCAAATTGATCTTGCTCAACGCATGAAATCGAGCCAATCCCGCATTGCAAAAATCGAAGCGGGCGATTCTTCGGTTTCGCTTGATTTGATCGTACGTGCGCTCATCGCAAGCGGCGCAACAACGCGCGATATTCAGGCGGCGTTTACGGCAAACGAATAGATGACGGGCTATTCAACATTCGGAGTTAGCCTTCTTTCTGCTACGCGAGTGTGGCAGTTTGCCAATGAAAAAAGAATAGTTACTCTGATCCCGAAAATAATTTTTTTCAAAACCTCTCAAATTCGATAGGTTTTGAAATCGTGTTGAACGCTCATAGGTTTCAGGAGACGTCATGACAAGCAATCAACTACCTGTACACGGCAAGAAGACGTTTGAAGAATTCAAGCTCGCCAACGAGCACGGTGCCGAATACTGGAGCGCCCGCGACTTGCAGCCCCTGCTTGGCTATACGCAATGGCGTCGTTTTGAGCAAGCAATCGAACGTGCCATGACCTCCTGCGAAACCTCAGGGAACAATCCCGCGCATCACTTTGCCGGCGCCGGCAAACCGATCACTGGCGGTAAAGGTGCGGTTCAGGTGGTTGACGATTACCAGCTCTCCCGATTCGCCTGTTACCTCATTGCTCAGAACGGCGATCCGCGCAAACCGGAAATCGCCCACGCCCAGAAATACTTTGCCGTCCAGGCTCGTCGGCAGGAGCTTAGCGACCAAGCTGCTGCCGACATGGAACGGCTGGATCTGCGCAAGCAAACCAGTGAAGAGTTTAAGGCTCTCTCTGGAGCGGCGCAGGACGCAGGTGTGCAAAGCAAGATGTTTGGCGTATTCCACGATGCCGGTTACAAAGGCTTGTATGGTGGTCTAGGCGGCGCAGCCATCAAGGCACGCAAGTCCATCCCGGAAAAAGACAACCTGCTTGATCGGATGAATGCCACCGAACTGGCTGCCAACCAGTTCCGCATGACGCAAACGCGGGACAAACTGGCCCGCGACGGCGTTCGCAACCAGACTCAAGCCATTCAGACCCACGAGCAGGTCGGCAAGGAAGTGCGCGATGCCATCAAGCGTATTGGTGGCACATTACCTGAGCAGATTCCACCGGCGGAGCACATAAAGGAAGTCGAAAAGCGGTTAAAAAATGCAACGCCAAAGTTGGAGCTGGATGAGCGCGAAGCGGGTGGTTTGCTAGGTGATGCAACGAAGCAGTCCAGAAAGAACGAGCAATGAATAAGGAATCTCAAAAGAAAGACAACTCTCCCGTTCTTTTGGGTCAAGACTCGTTATCAAAATATAGCGCCAAAGGCTCAATGCTCGGGTATCTATATCAAGTGCGTGTGGCACTGCTCTGGGCAGCTCGGCAAAGCAAGTTGGGCAACTTCTCATTGAGCGTTGAGACATTGGATGACGTGAGTTTTACTAACGATGTTGATGCGACCGTTGTTCTGCAAACCAAGCATTCCATCAATGTTCAGGCTACGCTGTCCGATCTGAGTACGGAGTTTTGGAAAACACTGCGCATCTGGATGGACGGATATGCAAGCGGTGAAGTGCCTCCAGATGCTGCGCGCTTTTTGATCGCCACAGCCACCATATCGCCGGGCTCGGCCTGCGCCGCATTGGTGGCGGATGAGCGCGAACGAAACGTTGAGACAGCTGCAAATCTGCTGAAGCATGCCGCTACAACCTCAACCAATACCACGCTCAGAGGCACCTTCGACGCATTTCTTGCACTACCGGCTGACCAACAACAGAGCCTGCTAAACACCATCTACGTCGTTGGGGGAGAGCCCAACGCGGTGGATATTGGGAAAGCGCTCAAAGAGGCGACCCATTACGTTTCTATTCAGCATGCAGATGTCGCATTGCAGATGCTTGAAGGATGGTGGCTGAAGCGTGTCGTTTACGAGCTTTTGAACAAAGGGCAAGGCATATCAAAACTTGAGTTTGATAGTCAAATCTCTGAAATCCAGGAATCGTTAAAGCGTGATTCCTTGCCCATTGATGGCGAAATTGACAGCCTTATGGTCGCACTTTCCGAATTGCCGGAATACGCCAATCGCCCCTTTTACAAGCAAGTAGAGTTAGTGGGGGCCGGGTCGCGGCGAATTCGAAATGCTATTACAAGTTATCTGCAGGCGTTTCGACAGCGGTCAGCATGGACACGGGACGATCTACTATTTGAGGCCGACCTTCGTAGTTATGACAATCGTTTAGTAGAAGAGTGGGCGTTACTCCGCGACCAAATTTGTGATGAATTGGGTGAGGTGCCCGGCGACGCTGAACTTGCAAAGGCTGGGAGAGCGATTCTTAAATGGGCTGAAGACGCACCAATTCAAATTCGATCCGGCGTTTCGGCACCTTGGGTTTGTAGAGGCTCGTTCCACATGTTGGCCGAAGACCTGAAAGTCGGTTGGCATCCTGACTTCGAGGCTAGGTTACAAGAGGCTTTTGCATCCGCAGCTATTGGCGATTCATCTTTGGCTGGAACGTCATGACAGCATGGCACGACCGAACCATAGAAGAGCGGAACTTACTCAATCCCGCCTTCTGTGCCGTCATCCTGTGGTTTCTTGCCAAAGGATATCGTACCGAGGCCGATGCGCTGGTGGAGTCGCAAAGTCAATTGCCGTTGGCCTTGGCATTCGTTGGTTCGAGCTTTGTATTACGCGGCCAAACAAGACGCAAGCTTCCCACGACGATCAGAACTTCACTCCCAAGTTGGGTATGCGAACATCCTCTGGATCGCTCTGCCGTAGCCAAGGGCGTCGAGGTTTTGCGCCCGTATGTTCGCGAAGCAATTATGTTCGGGTCACAGAGCGGCCTGTTGGGACTTACGGGTACCGCAGTGATGGCTAATGGCAACGCACAAAGGCGCATCAATAAGTACGTCCGACACTCAACGCCTGAAGTGCAGGAATGCGCAAGCCGCGCTGAATTCGTTGGCCGGTGGCTAATGAAGTGTGGGACGCCATCAACCGTATTGTCCTTATTGGGGATGCAGCCATGATTCAAATTTGCGCGATTGCACTATATAGCCACGATGGACGATTGAGGCTGATTCCGCTCGAACTCGGAAAAGTAAACATCATTACGGGGCAATCCAAGGCGGGCAAGACGGCAGTCACCGATATCATTGACTACTGCTTCGGATCAAAGACGTGCCATGTGCCTGAAGGCGTTGTTCGACGAAATGTATCGTGGTTCGGGTTAATCCTGCAAACAGTGAAGGGCCAAGCATTTGTAGCGCGTCTAGTTCCTGAGGGCGACGCCAAATCAAGCGAGAGCATCTTTGTAAAAACCGGCATTACGGTTGAGCCCCCCACCTTTGAGCAGTTGCGGCAGATCACCAATCTCGATGGATTGAGACAGCTATTGGGTTCGTGGGCTGGGATTTCGGACTACCTGCATGAGCCACCTGCAGGGCAAACAAGAGACCCGCTGAGTCCTAGCATTCGTCATGCTGTTGCGCTGTGCTTGCAGACTCAAGGCGAGATTGCACAGCGCGAGCACCTGTTCCATGACGCAAGCGATAATTTCTTTAGGCAAGCCCTCAAGGATACTCTGCCTTATTTTTTGGGGGCAGTCCCTGAAGAGTATGTTGCGCAACGGCAAGAGCTGAAGCGCATTCGAGGTGAAATTCGACAAATAGAACGGCGACTTGCAGAAGCTGTGTCGATCAGGGGAGATGGTATCGGTCGTGCTGACACCCTGTTATCAGAAGCCAAAGCGGTGGGATTAACTGAATTGGCCGATGGTGCGCAGTGGGAGCAGAAGATTGAAACACTCCGCACAATTCAGTCGTCGCCGATCCCAACTGACTTTTCGGGCATCGCCGAAGACAGCGAATACAATAGACTCACAGCAGAACGCAGCGAATTAGTGAGGGAACAGCGTTCCCTCGTATCGACCCTTGATCGAGCGAAGTTGTTTGAAGGCAACTCGAAAGGGTTTACTGCCGAAGCGAGGGAGCATGCGGCGAGGCTAGGTGCGGTGTCGGTCTTTGAGCGCGATGCCCCCGCGCATTCGTGCCCTCTTTGCCAGCAAGCGATCCCCGACGAATCTGCCGCGCCCACCGTGAGCGATTTGAGGGCGGCTCAAACCTATATCGGAGAACGATCTGGGGCTGTTGATTCGGCCACGCCACGTATCGAATTTGCGATGCAGGAAATTCAGGAAAAGCTCGCAGGCATCGAGCAGCGAATATTGGCAAATAGGGAGCGTTTGAGCGCGATAAAGAAATCGAGTCAACGACTTCAACTTGCATCTGACACGGATTCGCGACGCGCATTGGTTATAGGTCGAATTAGTCTGTACGTAGAGAATGCTCCACTGGTTCCCAACCTTGCCGCTCAAGAACGACAACTGGCCGATCTAAAACGTGATGAAGAGCGACTGGCCGCTGCCCTCAGCACAGATGTTATTCAACAGCAGTTGGACTCTCGCCTGTCAAACGTGGCGCGTTACCTCTCTGAATACGCGAAGAAGATTGACCTGGAGTATTCGGATGGTCCATTACGACTTGACGTGAAGAACTTGACCGTCGTCGCTGACACGCTGGCACGGGCCGTTCCAATGAGCCAAATGGGTAGTGGAGAGAACCATGTTGGTTATCACATCGTTGCTCATCTAGCGTTACATACTTGGTTCACAAAACTGAAGCGGCCCGTACCTCGATTCCTGATACTTGACCAGCTTTCACAAGCGCACTTTCCAGCAGATGTTGAGCTACCTGCCGAACCACAACGTTCAGACACAGATGCTGATCATGTAGCAGTAAAGCGCCTTTACGACATTATTTTTGATGTCGTTGAATCATTGAACGGGCAGTTTCAGGTGATTATTACCGATCACCCAGATTTCAATGACGACGCACGGTTCCAAGGAGCGGTTCGTGAAAAATGGCGCGGCGGACTAAAACTTGTTCCCCATGATTGGCCCCAAGCCAATACATGAAAATGCCGAATGGAAATTGCATGAAAAAACAAAAACTAGAGCTCACCTGGATCGGCAAGGATGCGCGGCCCAAGCTGGAGCCGCGCATTTTGTTGGGCGATCCAGAGAAGAGTTATCACGCGAAGCATCGGGTCAAGAGTGTTCCGCAGATTACGCAGATTTCCGCAGATTCAAACCTCAGAAATAATCTGCGTGAATCTGCGAAATCTGCGGATGACGTTGGTGACATCTTCGACAACCAGCTCATCTTCGGCGATAACCTGCTGGCGCTGAAGGCGTTGGAGCAGGAGTTTTCGGGCAAGGTGAAATGCGTGTTCATCGATCCGCCGTACAACACCGGCAGCGCATTCGCCCATTACGACGACGGGGTGGAGCATTCCATCTGGCTGTCGCTGATGCGGGATCGACTGGAGATTATTCGACGCTTGCTGGCGGAGGATGGTTCGCTTTGGATCACGATTGACGACAACGAGGCGCATTACCTCAAGGTGTTGTGTGATGAGGTGTTTGGGCGGAGAAATTTCGTTGCCAATGCCGTTTGGCAGAAGCGCACGTCACGAGAAAACAGAGCAGCAATTGGATCATCACATGATCATCTGCTGATCTACGCAAAATGTGGTGCTGTTGCGTGGAAAGGCTCTCGTCAACTACTCCCTGCAAATGATGCGGGTTACGCCAATCCTGACAATGACCCACGCGGTGCTTGGCGCTCAATTCCGTTTAGCGCACAAGGGTTTCGTCCAAATCAGATGTACAAGATTCAAACATCTTCCGGAGATTTTGTTGAGCCACCGAAAGGTCGCTGTTGGGGGGCTACAGAGCCAGTTCTCTTGGAATATTTGAAGGACAACAGGGTTTATTTTCCCAATGGGGGGGCTGGCCGACCGCGAATTAAGCAGTTTCGGGGCGAAGAGAAAGGGCTTGTTCCCATGACGTGGTGGGATTCTTCCTTTGCCGGTGACAACGAGGCGGCAAAGAAAGAAATACTGGCACTTTTCCCTAACGATGAACCTTTCGGGACGCCTAAGCCTGAGCAACTTCTGTCTCGGGTGCTTCAAATTGCTACCCTACCCGGCGACCTCGTCCTCGATTCCTTCGCCGGTTCCGGCACCACCGGCGCCGTCGCCCACAAAATGGGCCGCCGCTGGATCATGATCGAGCTGGGCGAACACTGCCACACCCACATCATCCCCCGCCTGCAAAAGGTGATCGACGGCGAAGACCAGGGCGGCATCAGCAAGGCGGTTAACTGGCAAGGTGGTGGCGGCTTTCGCTACTACCGCCTTGCCCCGAGCCTGTTGCAGCAAGACCGCTGGGGCCAGTGGGTGGTGAACAAGGAATACAACGCCGAGATGCTGGCGGCAGCGATTTGCAAGCTGGAAGGATTTACCTATGCGCCTAGCGATGCCCATTTCTGGCAGCACGGCACCAGCACGGAAAACGATTTCATTTATGTGACTACGCAATCCTTGAACGCTGAGCAGTTGCAGGTCTTGAGCGACGAAGTGGGTGAAGGCAAAAGCTTGCTGGTGTGTTGCAGCGCCTTCCGAGGATCAGCCGACCGCTTCCCCAACCTCACGCTGAAGAAAATCCCCAAGATGGTTTTGCAGAAGTGCGAGTGGGCGCATGACGACTATAGCCTGAACGTGGAGAATTTGCCGATGGCGCAGCCTAAGCCGGGGCAGGTAGATTTGTTTTGAAGGGCGTTGTATCCGCAGATTACGCAGATTCACGCAGATTTTTAAAAACATTTTCAAACGCCTTTGAATTTAATCGGCGGAAATCTGCGTAATCTGCGGAGGAAAAACAGTTTATGGGTTTTAATCCACGACAATCGGTGGACAGGTGGATTTGTTTTGAAGGGCTGTTTATCCGCAGATTACGCAGATTCACGCAGATTCAGGAACAAAAATCCCTCGGGTTTAATCGGCGGAAATCTGCGTAATCTGCGGACACTGAAAGGCTTTTATGAATAGTGATGAGCAAACTTTTGAAATTATTGGCGCTGCAATGGCTGTGCATCGTGAGCTTGGGCATGGCTTTCTTGAGGCGGTTTACCAGGAGGCGTTGGCAATTGAATTCGCTCATAGGGGAATATCATTCGCTCGTGAGGTGGAGTTGCCCATTCTCTTTCGTGGACAACGACTCAATATAGGGTATCGAGCCGATTTTTTGTGCTTCGATGACATCATTGTTGAGTTGAAGGCGCTGGATAAATTGGCAACCCGCGAAGAATCTCAAATCATCAATTACCTGAAAGCCAGTGGGAAAGCGCGCGGCTTGCTACTGAATTTTGGTAGCAGAAGCCTAGAGCAGAAGCGATTGGTTTTAAATCTGCGTGAATCTGCGCAATCTGCGGATGAAACAAGTTTATGAATGGCGAATTGCAAGCGGATCGAACTATTCGGAAATTCCGAACAGTTGCCCGTGAAGCCACGCGGAACATGGAACGTCTGGCTCCTCACGCAGTCATGGACGTTGCTTGGTATATGCACCAACTTGTAAGCTTGGCTTACAGGTTGACGGGACGACAATGAAATGAGTAAAAAGATCATCATTATCGCGGGGCCGAATGGCGCGGGAAAAACAACATTCGCGCGGGCGTTTTTGCCTGCCGAGGCGCAGTGCCCGCGATTTATCAATGCTGATTTGATCGCTGCCGGTTTATCGCCCTTTTCACCGGAGACAGCATCGTTCAAGGCGGGGCGGTTGATGCTGCAAGAAATTACCTCTTGCGTGGAGCGTGGCGAGAGCTTCGCGTTCGAGACTACGTTGTCGGGTTTGGTGTATCTGCACCACATCAAGAATTGGTGCGATCTTGGTTACCACATCAGCTTGTTTTTTCTAAGTCTGCCGTCGGCAGATATGGCCGTTGCACGGGTAGCTGAGCGCGTTCGCCAGGGCGGGCACGATATTCCAGAGCCAGTGATTCGGCGAAGATTTGAGGCAGGGCGAAAAAACTTCAAGCATCGCTACCGCGATGCGGTGGATGCGTGGGCGCTTTACGATAACTCCGGTAACGAACCCTTTTTGATTGAGTGGGGAGAACGATCATGACTCAGAAGGAACTTGGCACGGCGAAGGACAATGACCTGATTACTTCACTGACAGCCATGCGCCGTGCGGCGCGCATGGCGCGCGAGCAGGCGCTGCTCACAGGCACAGCGATTGTAGTGATGAAAGACAACAAGCTGGTGCGCGTGACGGCGGAAGAGATTCGCAAACAGGATGCGGCATGAGCTTTGAAAATATCGTCCGTTCAGTGGCTGGCCGCCTGAGCTTGCGGGCACCGCAAGCCGAGAGCCTGGAGCATTTGCATAGCGCCCTCGAATCCGTGCCTGCATTGCGTGACTCCAAAGCACGGTCGCCGGAAGAATTGGCGGCGATGATCGCCGCGTTAGGTGCACAGTTCCCCTCACTGTCGGACTTTGAGCGCGAGTTTCCCTCGATGTGTTTTGCCTTGGCTACCGGCGTGGGCAAAACGCGCTTAATGGGGGCATTCATCAGTTACCTGCACGCCGCCTATGGCTACAGTCACTTCTTCGTGCTCGCGCCGAATTTGACCATCTACGACAAGCTGATTCGCGATTTCACGCCCAATACGCCGAAGTATGTATTCAAGGGCATCGCGGAGTTTGCGACAACCGTGCCGGAGGTCATTACCGGCGATAACTACGAGCAGCGCGGCAGCCTGAGCCTGCTTGGCGGGGTTGAGGTCAATATTTTCAACATTTCGAAAATCAATTCGGAGGTGCGGGGCGGCAAGATGCCGCGCATCAAGCGGCTGTCCGAGTACCTTGGGCAAAGCTACTTTGAATATCTGGCGAGCCTGCCCGACCTGGTGCTCATCATGGATGAGTCGCACCGCTACCGGGCCAGCGCGGGCATCCGTGCCTTGAATGAGTTGAAGCCGCTCCTGGGGCTTGAGCTGACAGCCACGCCGTTCACGGAAGGCGCCAAAGCCACGGTTCCGTTCAAGAACGTTGTGATGGACTATCCACTGGGGCGGGCGATTGAGGATGGCTTTGTGAAAGAGCCAGCGGTCGTTACCCAGCAAAATTTCGACCCTTCCGCCCATAGTGCCGAGGCTCTGGAGCGCATCAAGCTCATGGATAGCGTGCGGGTGCATGAGGAAACCAAGGTTCACTTGCTGACCTATGCCCAGCAATCCGGCGAGCAGTTGGTGAAGCCATTCATGCTGGTAATCGCCCGCGATACGACCCATGCTGCCGCATTGATGGCGCTGGTCGAATCGGACGATTTTTTCCATGGCCGCTACAAAGGCAAGGTTATCCAGGTGGATAGCAGCCGCTCCGGCGCGGAAGAAGAGGAAATGATCCGACGCTTGCTGGCGGTGGAAAGCTACGACGAGCCGACCGAGATCGTGATTCACGTCAATATGCTGAAAGAAGGCTGGGACGTGACCAACCTTTACACCATCGTGCCTTTGCGCGCTGCTAATGCCAGAACGCTGATCGAGCAATCCATCGGGCGTGGCCTGCGCTTGCCTTACGGACGCAAGACCGGCGTGGACGAGGTGGATCGCCTGAACATCATTGCCCATGACAAGTTTCAGGAAGTGATCGACGAAGCGGGTAAAGGCGATTCGCCTATCCGCATGCGCGAGCTGAAGCTTTCGCCGGATATGGGCAATGGCAACGGACTGAAGAGTATCTCCGTGCAACCCACGGCGAACGTGGTGACGGGAACCGTGACGGCAGGCACATCACAATTGGCAACGGGTGCGGCGCAACGCGATTCGACGCAATATGGCACTGCCGCGCCGACACTTATGCTGCGCACGAGCGAGGAACGGCAAATCGCTCAGGTGGCAATGGACGTGATTGCGGAAATCAGCCGGGAGAAACAGCAAGGACTATCCGTCGTGCCCAGCAGCGCATCTTTGGCGCAAGAGGATATCCAGCAGCAGATTGCCCAGCGCGTTCAGGTGCGCATGATGCCGAAGCAAGGCGATTTATTGGCTAGCGAACCCCAGGCAGTGCAGGAGATCGTCAAGAAAACCGTTGCGGCATTCGTTGAGCACACTATCGATATTCCGCGCATTTCAGTTGTGCCAAAAGGGCCGGTGAAGAGCGGCTACGAGGCTTTTCAGCTCAATGTGTCAAAGATGAATTTTCAGCCGCAGGACATAGCCTTGATCGGCCAGGGACTGAGAACCGGCAAACAGATTCAGTACGGCGAATCTTCATCCGTGGCGGAAGACCGGTTGGAAAACTACATCGTGCGCGAGCTGATTAACTATGATGATATTTCTTACGATGACCACGCCGATTTCATTTACGACTTGTCTATGCAGGCAGTTGCGCATTTCAAGAGTTATCTGAAGACTGAAGAAGAGTTGCATAACATCCTGGGTAATTATGGCAAGAAAATTGCGGAAAACATCCACCTGCAAATGGCCCAGCACTACCATGAAGATGTGTCGGAATCCGATGTCGTGGTGAGCCAGGGCTTTACGCCTCTCAAGCCCTGCGCGTTTACTGCGCAAGGCGACGTGCTGCCTCTGCATCAGGCACCCGCGGAAAAGAGCAAGATCGCACAATATGTGTACGGCGGTTTCGCTAAATGCGCCTACCCAGTACAGAAATTTCATTCCGATACCGAGCGCGTCCTGGCGGGAATACTCGAACGCGATGCCCGCCGCTGGCTCCGGCCGGTTGCCGGCCAATTCAACATCTACTATCGCGCGGGGGTGAATCAGCCTGAGTACCTGCCCGACTTCGCGGCTACGACCGCAGACCTGAATCTGATCATTGAAACCAAGGCAGCAAAGGATATGGAAATCCCCGAGGTGAAGGCCAAGGCCAACGCGGCGGTGGTGTGGTGCAAAAATGCCAGCACCTATTCCATCCAAAACGGTGGCAAACCTTGGAAGTATTTGCTGGTGCCGCACGATGCGGTAGCGAGCAACGCAACGCTTGGGGTTTTGGTGAATCGATTCGCCGTGCAGTATTTGCCGCTCGATCAGCAGTAATAAACTTCAGTAGTAGCTACTGGGAAACCAGTCTCCCAAAAACGCCTCGAACTGGCGCATCCCGGAAACAAAAATGGCCAAGGGTTTAACCTAAGCCATTTAGTTACTTGGTGGGCGGTGCGGGGTTCGAACCTGCGACCCCTGCCGTGTGAAGGCAGTGCTCTACCGCTGAGCTAACCGCCCAAAAAGAGGCGCAATTAGATCATATCGTCCGGAAAACGTCAATAAATGAGCCTATTCAGGGTGCAATTGAAAGTGTTGGTCAGCTACGTAGGGCGGATGAGCGTAGCGTTATCCGCCGAATGCGTAGCCCACCGAAACGATGTGCGGCTATCCCATACGGCGGAAGGCGCTACGCTTTTCCGCCCTACATGGGCGTGGGCTGCCTACCTGTATTCGGGGCGGCTTCCTTCCAGAAGCTTTCAGCAATGACCAACACTTTCAATTGCACCCGCCTATTCAATTTCTACGAAGTTTATCCGCGATTGTCGTAAAATAACCGCTTTTATCCCACTGTAAAAAGAACATGGTCCGCACTCGCTTCGCTCCCAGCCCTACCGGCTACCTGCATATCGGCGGCGCCCGCACCGCCCTTTTTTCATGGGCCTACGCGCGCAAGCACAAAGGCACTTTCATACTGCGCGTCGAAGACACCGACCTTGAACGCTCCACCGAAGAATCGGTGCAGGCCATTCTGGACAGCATGAGCTGGCTCGGCCTCGACTACGACGAAGGCCCGTTCTACCAGATGCAGCGCATGGAGCGCTACAAGGCAGTGCTGCAGCAACTCCTGGACGAGGGTAAAGCCTATCACTGCTACGCCAGCAGGGAAGAGCTGGACAAGCTGCGCGAGGAGCAACAGGCGGCTGGCCTGAAGCCGCGCTACGACCGCCGCTGGCGCGACTCCAAAGCCACTCCGC
This sequence comes from Sulfuricella sp., assembly GCF_035531155.1. Taxonomy (NCBI): domain Bacteria; kingdom Pseudomonadati; phylum Pseudomonadota; class Betaproteobacteria; order Nitrosomonadales; family Sulfuricellaceae; genus Sulfuricella; species Sulfuricella sp. The sequence continues at coordinate 88,002 of NZ_DATKTK010000043.1, forward strand.
CCGCCGGCGTCCAGCCCGTAATTCGCTTCAAGACCCCGCTCGACGGCGCGGTAGTCATCGACGACATGGTCAAGGGCCGCGTCGTGGTCAGCAATGGCGAGCTCGACGACCTCATCATCGCGCGCAGTGACGGTACGCCGACCTACAATTTCTGCGTGGTGGTGGACGACTGGGACATGAACATCACCCACGTCATCCGCGGCGACGACCACCTCAACAATACCCCGCGCCAGATCAACATCCTCAAGGCGCTGAACGCGCCGCTGCCGCAGTATGCCCACGTATCGATGATCCTGGGCCACGACGGCGAGCGCCTGTCGAAGCGCCATGGCGCGGTCAGCGTGATGCAATACCTGGAAGACGGCTACCTGCCCGAGGCGCTGCTGAATTACCTGGCGCGCCTGGGCTGGGCGCACGGCGATGAGGAAGTGTTCGACCTCGACCAGTTTGTCGAATGGTTCGACCTCGATTCAATCTCTAAATCGCCGGCCAAGTTCAATCCGGAAAAACTGCTGTGGCTCAACCAGCAATACCTCAAGAAGACCGACAGCAAACGCCTGTCCGAGCTGGTCTTGCCGTTTCTGGAAACAGACTGCTGCAACCCCGAAACCGGGCCGGGCATGGAAGAGGTCATCGACCTGCTCAAGGAGCGTGTGAACACCGTCGAAGAGCTTGCCGACGCCGCCGTGTATTTCTACCGGCCGTTGACGCCCTCGCCCGAACTGATGGCAGAGCACCTTACGCCGGAAATCATTCCGGTAGTCCGTGAATTGCAGGAAAAACTGGTGCAGGTGGAGTGGAACAAGCCATCCATCAACAGCCTGATGAAATCGGTCGTGGCTGAGCACGGCCTGAAATTCCCCAAGTTGGCAATGCCGCTGCGCCTGCTCGTGACAGGAGAAACGCAAACACCTTCGGTGGATGCTGTGTTAGAATTGATCGGTCGCGAGGAAACCCTGAAACGGATTTCAGCGCACATGAAAAGCTTTGCCTAGGTGCACAATCCTGTTGACAAGCAGCCCCAGCGCCAAGTATAGTGGCGGCCTTTCGGGGGTATAGCTCAGCTGGGAGAGCGCTTGCATGGCATGCAAGAGGTCAGCGGTTCGATCCCGCTTACCTCCACCAAGTTTAGGTCCCCATCGTCTAGAGGCCTAGGACACCGCCCTTTCACGGCGATAACACGAGTTCGAATCTCGTTGGGGACGCCAGTCTAATCAGGGGCCTGGAGAAATCTGGGCCCCTTGATTTTGCACCGTGCTTGATTGGTGCTTGTTACAGTAGTTTGGAGTGGTAGTTCAGTTGGTTAGAATACCGGCCTGTCACGCCGGGGGTCGCGGGTTCGAGTCCCGTCCACTCCGCCAGCATTCAAAAAAAAGCCAGCCTAACCGGCTGGCTTTTTTCATTTCAGATACACCTTCTTAATAAGCCTGCAAGTCGGCGCCATCGATGTCGAACGAATGCCGCCAGAACTGGTCGTCGCGGTCGAACAGGCGGTAGGTACCGCGCGGCCCCCAACTGCCGGCGGGGTAGGCGTTGATGAAATCGCGCTCCATCGACCAGACTTTCAGCACCGGATCCACGACGCGCCACGCCGACTCCACCTCGTCGATGCGCAGGAATAGCGAGTGATCGCCCAGCATGACATCCAGCAGCAATCCTTCGTAGGCATCGTAATCCTCTTCACCGCCCTTGTGGTAAGTCGCATCCAGGCTAATCGTGCGCGTATTCAGATCCAGCCCCGGAACCTTGACCTGGAGTTCCATTTTCAGGCAATCGTTGGGCTGGATGCCCAGCAAAATCCAGTTGGGGTGCGAGCGTTCGTGCTGCGCCTGCCGCAGCAGGTTCTGCGGCGGATTTTTGAAGCGGATGCTGATCGCCGAGCTGTTCTCCGCCATGCGCTTGCCGGTGCGCAAGTAAAACGGCACCCCGGCCCAGCGCCAGTTGTCGACGAACAACTTCAGAGCAGCGTAGGTTTCGGTGACACTGTCCGGCGCCACACCGGGCGCCTCCATGTAGCCCGGAACCGCCTTGCCGTCGATACTGCCGCTCGCATACTGGCCGCGGAAGGCATGGGCATGCACCGCGTTCTGGGTAATCGGGCGGATCGCCTTGAGCACTTTGACCTTCTCGTCGCGCAAATGCTCAGGGGTCATGCTCACTGGCGGCTCCATCGCCACCAGCGCAAGCAACTGCAATAGATGGCTCTGGATCATATCGCGCAGCGCGCCGGCATTTTCATAGTAATCGGTGCGCCCTTCCACGCCCAGGGTTTCGGAGTGGGTAATTTGCACGTGGTCGATGTAATGATGGTTCCACAGCGGTTCCAGCAACAGGTTGGCGAAGCGGAACACCATGATATTTTGCACCGTGCCTTTGCCGAGGTAATGGTCGATACGGTAAATCTGCGACTCGTCAAGATGCTTGTACAGGCCGCTCTGCAAGGTTTGCGCGCTCAACAGATCATGGCCGAAGGGCTTTTCGATGACGACGCGACGCCAGCCATGTTTCTGCTTGAGCAGGTCGACTTCGCTCAGCTTCTCGATGATGCCGGGAAATTCCGGTGGCCGCACCGACATGTAGAACACCACATTGGGTGGGAAAGCGGAGTCTTCGTCCAGCAGTTTGTGCAGCTTTCGATACGCATCGATATCGTCTGGCGGGTTGGGATGATAATGAAGTCTGGCGCGGAAGCGCTTGAACGCCTGTTCGTCGTAGCCTTTGGGATATTTGTTGTGCAGCATGGTCGACACTTCTTCCAGCCACTGCTCGCGAGTCCACGGTTCCCGGCTGGAGGCGAGTATCACCATTTTTTCCGGCAAGCGCCCTGCCGTTTCAAGGCGAAACAGCGCGGGAATCAACTTGATCCGCGCCAAATTCCCACTGGCGCCAAAAATCGCCAAAGTGCAGGGTTCCAGGATTTTCATTTTCCGCCCCCCGTCTGCTTCACTGCATGGCCCCCAAACGCGTTCCGCATCATGGAGAGCAAGCGGTAACCGTAGCCGGTCTCGTTCTGGCTGGCGAAGCGCATTTGCAGCGCCAGGGTCAGAACGGGTGCCGCCACCCCCTGCTCCACGGCCTCCACTACGGTCCAGCGCCCTTCGCCCGAGTCGGCCACATAGGGCGCAACCTTGTCCAGCGTTTGATCGTCCTGTAGCGCCTGCGCGGTCAGATCCAGCAGCCAGCTTCGCACCACTGAACTGTGCCGCCACAACTCGGTGATCTGAGCCAGATCGAGCGAAAATTCCTGCTTGCCGCGCAACAATTCCAGCCCTTCGGCCATCGCCTGCATCATGCCGTATTCGATGCCGTTGTGGATCATCTTGGTGAAATGCCCCGAGCCGATCGGGCCGACATGCGCCCAGCCGCGATCGGGAGCGGGAGCCAGGGCCTTGAGCACCGGCTCCATGATCTTCGCGACCTCTGGAGTCGCCCCCACCATCAGGCAATAACCGTTTTCCAGCCCCCATATGCCGCCCGATGTGCCGGCGTCCATGAAGCCGATGCCCTGCTCCGCCAGCCAGGCACCGCGGCGCTGGCTGTCCTTGTAATTGGAGTTTCCTCCATCGATGACAATATCGCCCTTGGCGAGCAGGGGAGCCAGCTCGCGGATTTGATTCTCGGTCGGCTCGCCGCTTGGCAACATGAGCCAAACCACGCGCGGCGCCTGGAGTTTGGTTACCGCATCCGCCACGGAAGAAGCCGCAACCATGCCCTCCTCCGCAGCAAGACTGGCCACCACGTCCGGCGAGCGAGCGTAGCCGACCACTTCGATACCGCCACGGCGCAGCCGCCGCACCATGTTGCCGCCCATTTTCCCCAATCCCACCATTGCTAGCTGCATTGCTCCCCCTTTATCGGTTGTTTACTTCACTGAGGCCAATTGTATGACTTAAGGCATTGTTGTTGCGAGCATACATGTTGTCTTCCCGCATCGTAAAGATGCATCACTCTTGAGTCTATCCAATACTCTAGCCCAAAAACAAAACAGTCACGGCATTAATCTACTCCATTAACAGATCACGACTGCACGTATTACCCGATTGATTTAATCAACCATTCCGCTATATTGGTAATGTGTTAATCGGCTATGAATTTAGCTGCCTCAGAGGTAATTAATCTCAGGCACGGTGCCCGCGAGAGACGGAAACTTGTTTGCATACCCGCACGATCCAAGCAAGGCAGCCTGTGTGGTTCTGGACGACTGGGCCAGCAAGCTGACATAGGGTCCATTAGTTTGCGGCTTCCATATCGAGCCGTGTTGGGTATATCGTTTACTGCTATGGAGATACATACCATGTCCGAGAACAATTCGCTTGTTGCCACATTTGCAAACCACAGCCTGGCCAAGGCAACCGTCAAGAAATTGCAAAAAGCAGGGCTCGACATGCGCAAGCTGTCCATCGTCGTCAAGGATGAGAACAAAATATTGGAAGGGGTAACGGTGGTCAGAGACCTGAATGAACTTGGCGCGGAGCAATATAGCTGCATTTCCAGGGAAACCATTCCTGATTATGAAGCCGAATTAAAAGTCGACAGGCTGCTCCTTTTTTTTCACGGAACAGCCGATGAAATTGCTCAGGCCAAAAGCATTATTGATACAACCCACCCTGGGGGCTGGAATGGAAACGTAGGCTGCTCTGTCTACTACGGATGCCTTGATTAGACTGACACAAAGCCGGGCTAGGAAGCGAGCAGTCCCTTCTCTATTGCATAAGCGGTGAGCATGGCCGCATTGTGTAAATCCAGCTTTTTCATCAGGTTGGAGCGGTGCTTCTCGACCGTTTTTACACTCAGGCAGAAGTAATCGGCGATGTACTTGTTTGGGCGCCCTTCGGCCACCAGCTTCAACACCTCCCGTTCACGATGGGTCAGGGTATCCCACGGACTCACCCCAACGGGGGTGTTGCCCGTACCCAGGTAACCACTAATCACTTTCGACGAAATATCGGGGCTCAGATAGGTCTTGCCGTTCAACACGCTGCGAACCGCGATGCGCAGTTCATCATGTGTCGCATCCTTGAGGATATAGCCGTCGGCGCCAGCCCGCAGGCTCTCGTGGATATATTCATCCGTCTTGTGGATAGTGAGCACCAGGACGCGAGTTCCCGGATAGCGTCGCTTGATGTCCATAATGGCTTCGATGCCATTCATGCCCGGCATGGACAGATCCATCAGGACTAGATGCGGCGCCAATAATCCAACCGCCTGGACAGCATCACGGCCATTGTCCGCTTCACCGACAATCTCGATATTCGGATCCTGCAACAGTAAAGCTCGGAGACCGGCCCTTAGCAGGGTATGGTCTTCAACAATCAGAATACGTCGCTTATCGCTCATAACGCCCTCGACGCCATGCCAAGCGGCCATAACACACTGATTCGAGTTCCTTGCCCGACTGCTGACGCCAGCTCAAAATGCCCCCCGGAAAGCTTGGCACGCTCTTTCATGCTCAGAAGGCCGAGGCCCTTGTCGAGAGGGCAGTAGTTGGTCGTCTCCGCAGCATCGAACCCGACCCCGTCATCCTCGATCGAGAGATGAAGCGCGCCGCCGGCTTCCTTCAGGCTCACCCGGATGCAGCTGGCATTGGCATGCTTGACGATATTGCTGGTAGCCTCCTGAATGATGCGAAAGATCGTGATCTTGAGCGGGACGGATACGTTTTTTTCCTCGATACTGAAATCCTTTTCCACTTCCATGTCCTGGCAAGCCGTTCCAAACTCCCGGAAGAACCACGATAGCGTGGCAAGGATGCCGAGATCGTCGAGGATCGAGGGGCGCAGATCCATGGCAACACGGCGTACCTCCCCGAGCGCATCCTTGACCTTGGGTATCAACCGCCGCAGCGATTCCGCCGCCACCTCGGGTTCATTCCCAACCAGCAACAGCAACGATTCCTCAAGTGAAATCTTGATCATGGTTAGCGACTGGCCGAGCACGTCATGCAAATCGGCGGCGATCCGCCGCCGCTCGCTCTCCTGAATCTCCAGCAACCGGGCCGACACACGCTGTAACTCGCTTTGGGAAGTGCACCATGCTACCTTCGCCTTCAAACACTCAACATGGCGGCCGCATGGCTCACTGCCGAGTGTGTAATCTTCCTCTGCCATCGGCAGCCTTTTGGCAACGGCTTGCTGCGGCTGCTTCACCTGCTCTGTCGATTTTGCACGCATGACGCTTCCTTGAGTATCCCGTTCCCGAACAGCCATCCCTTCAACTCGGGCGAAAGTCCTTTATGCCGTTGGGTGGCCTGCCATCTACAGTATAGGAACAATAGCGTGGGAATATCGTGTGGCAAATTCAATGGGTTTCCTACATGCTTTTCAGCAGAAAAATAAATGGCGCCCTTTATGCATAAGGGGTGATCCACCGATTGGATAATTTGCTGTATGTCCTATTATTCATGTTAGGACAGGCCGGACGCAGAAAACACGGAGAAAATCCATGGATTGCACATTACTCGCCATGCTCCCATTGATTGAAGTCTGGTGAAATCATGAAAACCAGACGTCGCCATTGTCTGTGCGCGCCGTGTTCTCCTTAAAATTTGGATTGCGTTTTTTAAGATTGTTTCAGCGCAGCGAAACACATCGGCAGGGAGTGAAATCATGGAAACAATGGTGTTTGACAAGGATGGTTTTCTGACTTCCCCGGAGAGTTGGAACGAAGACATGGCGCGGCGTATCGCGACGGAAAACGGGGTGGGCGAGTTGGGCGACGAGCACTGGGAGATCATCCGCTTCCTGCGCAAGCATTATCTCGAAGGTGGGCTGCCTGCCGTCAGCCATGTCTGCCGTGTCCACCATTTCGATCACTATTGCATTCCCGACCTGTTCCAGAGCATGAAGGTCGCCTGGCGCATCGCCGGCCTGCCCAATCCGGGAGAAGAGGCAAATGCATACATGTAGATTGGGTGTTGCCGACTTTTTCTAGCTTCTTATCAGAACTTTTCAAAGTTTCGCTGGAATTCAATCTTATGGGGCTTGCCCGAGCCTGATTCAGTAACATTGATAGTAAACCGCAGGAAATCCGGTGCCGCAAAACCAAAATCACCCATATAGTAAATAGCTTCTCCCTCGCTGATACGCCGCATTTTGATTTTCCGATGCAGCTCGATCATGTTGATGGTGTAGGCCATAACATCGGCAGTAACTGCCCGGGGAACACCCCTTTCGTCCGGCCGGGAAACCGCGACGGTGAGCAGCAAACGATTCTTGCTGCGCTTGATGCCATATGCCTTTGCTATCTCGGGTGCAAGCGTATCCGTAGTAATGACATTGTAGTTGACATCCAGATCGCCGAATTTTTGTATCTCGGCGCTGGCGGTAACAGCGAGGAACGCCAACGAAAACAGAAGCATGTTGGTCAATATTTTCACCTCGCACTCCTCCGTTCCCTGATAACAACGTCTCAATACAATAATGGCAATGCCCTCAACGAGATGCAATAAGGAATATCTTTAATATGGGTACTGATTTCCGACCCTTCGGCTTGAGCGAAAGGCGGCAGAGGAGCATTAGCGAGCTTTAAACGTGTTTCTCTACAGCAAATCTCCCCCTCCAAGTAAAGCCCTGGATGAAGCGAAATACGGGATTTGCCTGAATGCGTTTTGGGGGTCGCGACCCTAGACTTAACTCTCAAAATAGCCAAATTATATAGAAAGGAGTCTGGTCATGAATATTCAACCCCTGTTCTCAGGCATGGTGTTGGCCCTGTCTATCGCATTATTTTCTCCGTTTGTTGCGGCGGGCGAGCCCTACGCCAAGATCACTTATCCGCACGACGGGGAAAAACTGGGCGCCACGTCCAGGAAACAGATTGATTACGAGGTCGATCCCGGACCGCGAGGCGATCACATTCATCTTTACGTGGACAACGGGGAAGCCGCCATCGTGCGCAAACTCGCCGGGAGCCACCCTCTCGAATCCATGGCGCCAGGGCCGCATACGCTTTGCATCAAGGTGGTAAACAAGGCGCACGTGCCGATCGGCGTGGAGCAATGCGTCAACGTTAATGTGGAATAGCCGTGGACATCCAGAACCTGGGCTATGCGCTGACCCAGGTTGTGCATAATTTCGGCGCCTCTGCCGTGGTTGGCGGCCCCGTTTCTTCACTGTGGCTGGCGCCGCGCCCGGAGCTGGATCGTTCTCTCGCATGGCTGGTGTGTTTGGGGTGGGCGGCCCAGATTGCGAGCGGCGCTGCCTTCGGAGCCATTAGCTTCTACTATTACGGAAAGTTTCCTGATATTGGCGGATTAGCCATTGCCGCACTGGCGATCAAGGTGGCCTGTGCCGTTTCCGGCTTTTCACTGGCGGCCTTCTATCTCCTGCGTGCTGCAAGGTGGACCACTACATTGCGTCGGCGAATCTGGCTCATGCTGGCAGGTCTGAGCGCCACGGCATTGACGGCCGCAGCCTTTTTACGCTGGTTTTCCTGAGGGTCGACGATCACGATCGCGATGGCAATTCTCATCCTGTTTCAAGGAGATGCACCATGAAAATCCAGGTTGTGTTTTACAGTATGTACGGGCACATTCACCGCATGGCAAAGGCCGTCGTCGAGGGCGCAAGCACGGTGGATGGCGCCGAGGCAAGCCTGTGGCGCGTGCTTGAACTGGTGCCCGAGGACCAGCTCGTCGCCAGCGGCGCCAAGGCTGCACAGTCCGCCTTCTCCCAGGTGCCGGTCATCGCTCCCCAGCAACTGGCGGAAGCGGATGCCATCATCTTCGGCACGCCAACCCGTTTCGGCAACATGGCCGCCCAGATGCGCAATTTCCTCGATCAGACCGGCCAGCTATGGCTGGAGGGGAGCTTGGTGGGCAAGGTGGGCAGCGTCTTCACCAGCACGGCCACCCAGCACGGCGGACAGGAGAGCACCATCCTCAGCTTCCATACTACGCTGCTGCATCAGGGCATGATCATCGTCGGCCTGCCCTATAGCGAGCAGCGGCAGATGACCATGAGCGAGATCAGCGGCGGCTCACCCTACGGCGCCAGCACCATCGCCGGGCCTGATGGCAGCCGCATGCCCAGCGACAACGAACTGGCAATGGCCCGCTTCCAGGGACAGCACGTGGCGCAAATCGCCGCGGCACTGGCGCGTGGCCGGTCACTCTCATCCTGAACGCCGCCCAGGCGATTTCATCGCCGATTTCCTTTAGCCCTTGGCTGCAAAGAGCCCGCCATTTCCATACGCCTTGTGTGTTTGACGGAATATTCTATGCATTAAATATTCCAATCAGCGGATAACGCCGTGCAGGCTTTCGGGTGTTACGCGCTCATCCTTGCGGATCAGTTCCCGCGCCGCATCCAGCCTGTCCCACACATTGCACATCATCACACCTCTCACGCGCTCATCGCGCAGGTAGTAGATCACGCCGGTATGGTTTTCCTTCTGCCAGTCGGCAAAGACCTCAAGGCTGGTGTCCACTTCACCGGTGGCCTCGTAGCCGAACTCGAACAGATCAGAGAAGAAATAGGGCTGATAGGTGAAGGCTTCGTGGGCGCCGGCCATGTTGCGCCCGGCCAGCTTTCCCTGGCTCAGGGCGTTATCCCAGTGTTCGATACGCATGCCATGGCCAAGAGCCCGGTAGGGGAAAAAAGCATTGTCGCCGGCTGCATGGATGTCCGGGTGGGAAGACTCGAGGTATTCGTTGACTATGATGCCGTTGCCCACCTCCAGCCCGGCCTCTTTGGCCAGATCTATGGAAGGATCAACGCCGATGCCGATGATCACCAAGTCTGATTCTAGGCTTTTTCCGCTTGCGGTTTCGGTGCGAAACTTGTCTCCGCTTTTGCTGATGGCCGTCGGAAAGTCCGAAGAAATCACCCGGATTCCCCGCTCCTGAAAATGATGCTGCACAGCTAGTCCGAGTTTTTCCGGGAACACCCGGCGACAGAGGGTGACAGAGGGAAATATCAAGCTGACTTCCAGACTGCTGTTGAGTGCGGCGGCGAGTTCCGAGCCAATAAAGCCGCCGCCGACGATCAGCACGGACTGCTTGGTTTTTGCCTCGCTCTGCATCCGCAGGTAATCGTCGAGCGTACGGTAGTAGCAGATGCCTTCGAGTTCTCCGCCAGGGATGGCGATCCGCCTAGGCTTGGTGCCCGTTGCCAGGAGTAGCTTGCCGAAGCCGTAGCGCTCGCCGTTCGCGGCGGTGATGGATTTCTCCTGCGCGTCGAGCTTCTCAACCCTTGCCCCCAGCACCATGGATACGCCATGCTCGTCGTAAAAGCGCTGATCGTGAACGAAGATGTCTTCCACTCTGGCCTTGCCAAACCATAGCTTCTTGGATAGCGGCGGGCGGTCATAGGGCAGGTGTGTTTCCTCGCCTACCAGCAGTATGCTTCCTCGGGTGTCGCGCTCCCGGATGCCCTGAACGGCCGACGCACCCGCCAGGCCGCCACCTACAATCACGTAATCAAATTCAGTCATGGAATACCCCCTTCCGGCACTCGCCGCCGACCGTGCATAATCATTTCCTGCTGCGCGGCACTGTCGCTTTGGGACTGATCGTGCATATCGCCTTCGGTGCATCGATGCGCAGCACGATGGACTCCCTGACAGCGAAGTTGAAATGGGCCGAATCCGGGAAAGTGTAGTCCACGGTCAAATCCTCTCCGACGAGCAGGGTGCCGGCTTCCGGCGCGACCAGCACAGCACCTTGAATATCGGTTTTGTAGATGCCGTTGGTGCACAGTTCTTTCAGGTGATCGATCTGCAGCATGTCCGATCCTTCCGGATAGCGCCGGAACAGGTTGTTGTAAAGCCTCGGCTCCAAGGCGAGCGCATAGGGGCCGTGGAAGCGAGAACTGTCCAGCAGGGTGACGGCGGCGAGGACATCGCGCAGCACCTGTTCCACGTCCATCCAGTCGCCGCCATCAAGATGGTTGCGGCTCTCGACGGTGCACAGCCCGGCCAGGCCGAACTCCGGATCGCCCTGGTAAATCAGCGCTTCCTCGCGGGCGGCCAGCTCCATGGCGGCCTGGTAAAGAGGGCTCAGATCGAGAGGATGCCCCGCCTCGGCATGGGCGGCGATGCGACGGCGGCCCAGGGCGAAATGACGGAATATCATGGGCACGGGAATCGTGCGCGAGATGATGGTGGTGGCGCCATGGGAAGCATGCTGGCGCTGGTCGTCGTTGCCCGCCGGGGCGGCCACATATCCCAGTCCGAAAGGTCCGTCCACCGCCAGGAATCGGCGCGCTGTCAGGGTTTTGCGCGCCTCGGCCACGGCCGCCTCCTCCATGCGCGCAAGAATGGCAGCGTCAAAAGGAAGATGGGTATTGTTCATATCATGCTCCTTTCATGGTGCCCACAGTCAGGCGCGGCGCAGCTGCCCCGCCCTTCCCCGCCACCTCGCCGGCATCTTTGCCGGTCGCCTTTTTTTCCGCCTGGGTAATGTCGCCCTGGCTGAATAGGTAGGTGCCCAGAATTTCGTCCAGCCTGGGCGTGCGACGGCGCAGCCATTCCAGGATCATGGCGGCGTGCTCCATTTCCTCGTGCATGTTATGCAGCAGGATGGCACGCAAATCCGCATCGTTGCAGGCATCCGCCCGCTGATGGTACCAGTCCACCGCCTCGAATTCCTCCATCAGGGAGAGGATGGCACGGTGCGCATCCATCGTTGCCAGGGCAAGTTTCTCTTCATTTTCGTGCAGGCCTTCATGTGCCATGATTTCTCCTCCTTGGTTCAGGTAATTCCTTCGAGACTTGGTTTTTTTACAACGGATTCCCCCGGCCTATTTAGGGCGAATCCACGTTACCCCCTCTAAACAGGGCAAAGCGGAATGAGAAAAAATTAGGCCTTCGGCGGCTCCACCGGGATCTGACTCAACACCCACTCGACCATGGCCTTGATTTCATCGTCGGAGAGTTGCGGATGGGGCATCATCACGACGCCGCCCGTATAGGCATTCCATTGGCCCATGCCGCCAGTCTTGATTTTGGCGGCCAGCTTGGCGACGGCCTCCTTGTCGCCCTTGTAGCGGTAGGCGACCCAAGCATACGCGGGGCCGACCATTTTCTTGTCCACGGCGTGACAGGTAAAACAGTCGCTCTTCCTCATCGCAGCTTCGGCGCTGGCCACGGTTGCGGCAGCGCCATTCGCGGCCGGCAGCGCTGCTTCAGGGGCTTTCGGCGCCGGTGCCTGCGACAGGGGTGCCACGGGGGAGGAAGGTTCCTGCGGCGCTTCTTTCTTCCCGCAACCGCTTAGCGAGATGGCGCTCGCGGCAAGCAGCAGAACACCAAGGATGGGGGCAGCAAACTTGCGCTCGATCATGATACGACTCCTTTTCATCTTGAACCTACGGTCAAGAATTCCAATAATTTTATATATAGCACAGCCATCCAGAAATAGAATTCCCTTATTGAATCAAAATGTTTGGCAATGCAGGTGATACTGTATTTAATGCCCGGACATTCTGTATAAGCTCCATATTCCAGAATTTGAGGAGTAGTATCAGGTTGCATTCCCAGCCCGGAACCTTCAGGGGCTTTCTTCAATGGGGAGAAATTCATGACCACGACCAGAACAGAGCGCGATTCATTCGGCGACATCGAGATCCCGGCCGAGCGGCTTTGGGGCGCGCAGACGCAACGTTCGCTCGAGCATTTTCATATTTCCTCGGAACACATGCCGCAAGAACTCATCCTTGCACTCGCTTCGGTCAAGCGGGCCGGTGCGCTCGTCAACCGCGACCTGGGCCTGCTGAATCCGGACAAGGCGGCGGCCATCATGCAGGCGGCCGAGGAGGTGCTGGCAGGCCGCCACGCAGAAGAGTTCCCCTTGTCCGTCTGGCAGACGGGCTCCGGCACCCAGACCAACATGAACCTGAACGAAGTGCTCGCCAACCGCGCATCGGAATTGCTCGGCGGCGGACGCGGCGATGCGCGGAAGGTGCACCCCAACGACGACGTGAATCTCGGCCAGTCCTCCAACGACATTTTCCCCACCGCAATGCATGTGGCTGCCAGCCTGGGCATTCGGCAGAAGCTGCTGCCGGCGCTTGGCATGCTGCGCGCAACGCTGGAAAAAAAGTCGATGGAGTTCGCCGATATCGTCAAGATCGGCCGCACCCATTTGCAGGATGCCGTTCCCCTGACGCTGGGGCAGGAGTTTTCAGGTTACGTGGCCCAACTCGATCTGGCACAGCGGATCATCGCCACCGCGCTCCCCCCGCTACAGGAACTGGCGATTGGCGGCACCGCGGTAGGCACAGGGCTCAACACCCATGCCGAATTCGGCGATCGCGTCGCGGCGGAGCTGGCGCACGGCAGCGGCCTCCCCTTCAGAAGCGCTGCCAACAAGTTTGCAGCGCTGGCTGCCCACGATGGGCTGGTGGCCGCCCATGGTGCGCTCAAGACCCTCGCCGCGGCACTCATGAAAATTGCCAACGACATCCGCTGGCTGGCCTCCGGGCCGCGTTCCGGCCTGGGTGAAATCAGCATTCCGGAGAACGAGCCTGGCAGCTCGATCATGCCGGGCAAGGCGAATCCGACCCAGTGCGAAGCGCTCGCCATGCTGTGCTGCCAGGTCTTCGGCAACGACGTTGCCATCACCATCGGCGGAGCATCGGGCAATTTCGAGCTGAACGTGTTCAAGCCGCTCATCGCCCATAACTTCCTGCAAAGCGTGCGCTTGCTCGCGGACGGAATGACGAGCTTCGAAAAACATTGCGCGCGTGGCATCGAAGCCAATCGCGAGCGAATTGCAGAGTTTTTGGAGCGCTCCCTGATGCTGGTAACCGCCCTCACCCCGCACATCGGCTACGACAAGGCCGCCGAAATCGCCAGGCAGGCGCACCGGGATGGCGTCACGCTAAGGCAAGCGGCACTGGCGCTGAGCTATGTTACGGAAGAAGATTTCGACCGCTGGGTGCAGCCGAGGGCGATGGTTCACCCTTTTGTCCATGCTCGCTGAGTTTAGGCTTGGGAACATATTCAGCGGATTCATGCCTGATTTTTTTTTGGGAGAAACCCTACTCCATTTCTACTTAGTTCACCTCATTGAGGTTCTTTGCCGGCGAGCGTAGGGTGAATCATATGGTAGCCGGCTGTCCGCGGACTGTAGCCTATAAGCGACAATCAACCTTTACAACTTGACGCAAGGAGAGCAATCATGAGTCTGGCAGACTTTCTCATCAACGTGCACCCTGAGCTTCCCATGGATGACCGGACCCAGCTAGAGGATGAAATTAGCCACATGGAGGGCGTCGTGTCGGCATGCTTTAGCCCGGAACACCCCCATATGATGACGGTTACCTACAACCCCGATGCCGTAAGCTCAGGCGCGGTGCTGGAGCAAGTAGGCAAGCGCGGCATCGAAGCGAGCAAGGTCGGCTTGTAAGCGGTTCTCAGGGTCGCTCCGATGTCCGCTCCGCCGTCTTGACCAGCTCGGCGGCTTCCTTCGCCGTGAGCGACTTCCAGGGCAAGGGTATCAGGCCGGGCACCCGTTCCATGTAACGCCGATAGATATCTCCGTGATAGACCACCAGCTTTTTTTCTTCCAGCCGCGAACCGATGATGAAATAAACCGTCATCATCGCGCTGGACATCAGCATTGCGGCACTCATGTCGCGCGTCCAGATCAGCACCAGCCCGAAGGAATACCACGGATGACGCACATAACGATGGAATGGTGAAAGATGGAAACCCTCCTGATCCTCCACCCGCTGAGTGTGTGATTTCCACTGGCGCAAGCCGAGGAATTCCTGGGTATCGTAATAATTCAGCGATTTCATGAAACCGAACACCGCCGCCAGCGCCAGCCCGTTCGCCAACCAGGCCCCCAAACCCTGCCAGACCCATAGAGTCGGGCCGGGATTGCGGACCATCAGCCAGAGTATCGGCAGCAGCAGCAGCACCGCAAGAATATTGAAGCTCAGCCGATAAAGCGGCATTCGCTCCGGATAATGCAAGGCGACCCAGCTTTTCACCCGGAGCGAAGCCAGCACCGAATGCAGGGCGAAATATCCCAGCCAGGAGAGCGCCAGCAAAGCCATGTCCCGCCAATCCGATTCAGTCATATCCTGTTATGCCTTTTCTTGTCATCCACATGGCTTTTCGCATGGACGCCGAGCCAATCAGGCACCGCTTTCTAGCGTCCGCCACAGGCAGGCGCCCTTGCTGGCCTTGTCGATCTCGTCCAGGTAGGCACGGTGCACCTCCATCTCGTCCGCTGTCGCCGCCAGCACCATCAGGTCATGCGGCACGATATCTCCACCCAGGTCGGCGTGATGGTCTCCCGCTTCAGCGGATTCGATCATCAGGCTGTTCTGTCCGCGCGTCATGGCGAGATAAACCTCGGCCAGCAACTCGGTGTCCAGCAGGGCGCCGTGCAGGGTGCGGCTGGAATTGTCGACCTGGTAGTGGCGGCACAGCGCATCCAGATTGTTTTTCTGCCCCGGGCGCAGATCCTTGGCCATTTTCAGGGTGTCGATCACGTCCGGGCTGTATTTCCCGACCGGCTCCAGCCCGATCAGCTTCAACTCGGTGTTGAGGAAGCCGAGATCGAACGGCGCATTGTGGATAACCAGCTCCGCGCCGCTGATGAACTCGATAAAATCCTGGGCGATATCCCGGAAAAACGGCTTGTCCTGCAGGAATTCCAGGCTGATGCCGTGCACCTGCTGCGCACCCGGGTCGATCTCGCGTTGCGGGTTGAGGTACTGATGGAAGTGATTGCCCGTCAAGCGCCGGTTGATCATCTCAACCGCGGCCACCTCGATGATGCGGTGCCCCAGATTGGCGTCCAGGCCGGTGGTCTCGGTATCCAGAATAACTTGCCGCATTTTACAAACCCTATTTTTTAGAACCATTAGCCACGGATTAACACAGATGTACACGGATTATCAATGAGTCGGCTTGAGATGGGCGTTCACCTTTAGGGAGATTGAAGACTATTCTCAACCCGCTGTTTCATCTGTGTTAATCCGTGGATAAAAACAGTTTTCAGGTCAATTCCTTTACGCCCCGGTTGGCCAGCTTGTCGGCCCGTTCGTTGCCTTCGTGCCCGGCATGGCCCTTGATCCAGAGCCACTCGATCTCGTGCTGCGCGGCCAGTACGTCGAGCCGCTTCCACAAATCATCGTTCTTCACCGGCTTCTTGTCGGCTGTGCGCCAGCCGCGCAGCTTCCAGGCATGTATCCACTCGCTGATGCCTTTCTGCACGTACTTCGAGTCGGTATGCAGCCGGACGATGCAGGGGCGCGACAAGGCTTCCAGCGCCCGGATCACCGCGGTCAGCTCCATGCGGTTGTTGGTGGTCAGCTTCTCGCCGCCGCAGAGTTCCTTTTCATGCCCGGAATAGCGCAGCCATGCACCCCAGCCGCCGACGCCGGGATTGCCCTTGCAGGCACCGTCGGTGTAGATCTCCACGATGTTGCGCCGCAATTCTGGAATTTCCTTGTTTTCTACCATTTTCACTGCTCAGATATTTTATGGTTGATCATCTTCTGCGGTACCGGGGCGAGCCCTTTTTTTGCCGCTGAATTTCTGTTCCAGTTCGGCATGATCAAATGCATGCCGACCACCTTCTTCTTCGCCTGCAGGAAATACACGCCACCCGCCAGCGCCCACCAGCGGTCGCCCGCGGCCTCCATGAAGCGGCAGCGCCGCAACCATTGTTCGCTGTGCAATGGCGGCGCATAGCAGCACATCCGGCCGGCCACCACATCAAAGCCCAGCAGGGCCAGCCAATCCTTGATGCGCCGCAGGGAAATAAAATTCCCGTGCCAGGGGTAATTCTGCTTGCGACTGGGTACGAACCGGGGCAGCCCCCACAGGCTGTATGGATTGAAGCCGCTGATGATCACTTGCCCCTCCGGCATCAGCACCCGCTCCACCTCGCGCAGAATCTGGTGGGGATGCGCGCTGAATTCCAGCACGTGGGGCAGCAGCAGCAAATCGATGCTTTGGCTGGCAATCGGCAAACACCCCGGCTCGGCCAGTAATTTAATCTCCGCCTTCCCGTTTTCCGAAAATTGCGGCGCGACAGCGAACCGCTTCGGCATGCGATTCGTACGCAACAGGTCGGATTGGGCAAAACCGATTTGCAGCGCATTGAAGCCGAAAATATCCGCCACCACCTGATCGAAATAGGCCTCTTCGCGCTCGATCAGGTAGCGCCCTAGCGGGGTGGCTATCCATTCATCCATTGACATCGCACAGGGTTAACTCGAACATATTATGATGAAGATCATTCCTGTTCCTGCTTTCGAAGATAACTACATCTGGCTGATTTGCGACGGGAGCTACGCCGCGGCGGTGGATCCCGGCGACGCCGAGCCGGTATTGGACTATCTCGGACATCACGGGCTGCGCCTTGCCGCCATCCTGACCACGCACCACCACGGCGATCATACCGGCGGCATTGAGGCGCTGCTGAGACACGCCGCCGTGCCGGTTTACGGCCCCCGAAAGGAAAATATTCCAGGCATTACCGACCCGGTCGGCACTGGCGATACGGTACGATTGCCGGAACTGGGAGTAGAATTCGCAGTCCTCGACGTACCCGGCCATACCGCTGGCCATGTTGCCTATTATGGCGCAAATTCCCTGTTTTGTGGCGACACGCTGTTCACCTGCGGTTGCGGCAAACTATTCGAAGGCACCCCGGCGCAGATGCATGCCTCGCTGCAAAAACTGGCCGCCCTGCCTGACGATACCCAGGTCTATTGCGCCCATGAATACACCCTGGAGAATATTCGCTTTGCCAAGAAGGTTGAACCCGCCAACCGCCAACTTCTTGAGCGCGAAGTGCACGACTGCCTGACACGGGAACAAGGCCGTCCCACCCTACCTTCCACCATCGCCCTGGAAAAAGCCACCAACCCTTTCCTGCGCTGCGAACACCCGGCCGTGATAGAAGCGGCCAGCCATTTTTTCGGCAGCCCGCTGGATGATGCCGTCAAGGTCTTCGCCGCCGTCAGGGAGTGGAGAAACAGATTGTAATTCAACATATTACCCGCTGCCGCCAGAGCACGGCAGACGAAGATATTCCTTGACGCGGCAAGGGGTTCTTGGCTACCATCGGCGGAGTTTCAATTACGCTGAACAATTCCAACAACGAGCATGCGCCTCATCCCCCCTTTAATTCTGGCACTGGCCAGCGCTTTCGCGCTGTATCTGCCGACGGCAAGCGCAGATGATCTGCTTGGTCCCGATTCCTCCGTCCGACCTGTCAAACAAGCACTGGCTGAAACGACCGAAGCCGAGCTGCAGCTTCAGCCCAGCAATGGAATTCTGGGTTCCCCATCGAAAGAAAATGACGGCATAGCTTCGTCGGAAGAACCCGTCGACTTATGGGATCGCATCCGTGATGGTTTCGCCCTGCAGGAACTGGATTCGCCCCTGGTGCAGAAACACGTTGACTGGTATGCCGACCGCCCCGAATACGTGCAACGCATGGTGGCGCGCAGCCAGCTCTATCTGTACCACATCGTCGAAGAAGTTGAAAAGAGGGGAATGCCGACCGAAGTCGCCCTGCTGCCGATGATCGAGAGCGCCTTCAATCCCAAAGCCTATTCCAGCAGCCACGCCTCCGGCATCTGGCAATTCATCCCGTCCACCGGCAAGCACTTCGGCCTGGAGCAAAGCTGGTGGTACGATGGCCGCCGCGATGTCACGGCAGCGACGGATGCGGCGCTGGACTACCTGCAAAAGCTCCATGACATGTTCGACAGCTGGGAACTGGCGCTCGCCGCCTATAATTGGGGCGAGGGCTCAGTACAACGCGCCATCGCCAAAAACAGGAAGCAGGGCCTGCCCACCGACTATCTCAGCCTGACCATGCCGGTTGAGACACGCAACTACCTGCCCAAGCTGATGGCGATCAAGCAGATCATCATGGACCCGGCAGCCAGAAACCTGGCCCTCGCCTCCATCCCTAACCGCCCCTATTTCGTCAGCGTCACCACCACGCAGCACATCGACCTTGCCGTGGCCGCGCGCCTGGCCGAAATGCCGCTGCACGACTTTGTCTCGCTCAACCCCGCCTACAACCGGCCTGTCATCAACGCCAAGGGTTCACGCGTCTTGCTGCTGCCGGTGGGCAAGGCCGACACCTTTACCAGCAACCTGGAAAGCTATGACAAGCCGCTGGTTTCCTGGAAATCCTACACCCCGGCACGCGGCGAAAAAATCGATAAGGTTGCGCGCCGCTTCAGCATCAGCGTCGCCCGGCTAAAAGAGATCAACAGCATCACCAAGCGCAACAAACTGTCTGCCGGCCAGACTCTGCTGGTGCCGCTCAGCCGCAACGATGCAACGGTTCCCGACTTCGACGAGGCACATCAGGCAATCGAATCCGAAGAAACCGAGCCGCTGTCGGTCTCACCCCGCTTTATTTATACCGTGAAGAAGGGCGACACCCTGACCAGCGTCGCCAAACGTCACAAAATCTCTGCGATCCAAATCAAGGCCCTGAACAATCTCAGGTCCAACCGCCTCAGCAACGGCCAGAAACTGGTAATCCGTCAGGAAACTCTCGCCAAGAGCAAGCTTGCAGCGGTCAAGGGCAAGTCGGTGAAACTGGCAGTGGCGAGCAAGGCGAAGCCTGTAAAACTCGCTGCGGTGAAGAGTGCGAAACGCAGCCAGCGCTATTACACCGTGCGCCGCGGCGACACCGTGGCCAGCATCGCCAAGCAGTTTAATGTCGCGTCCAACGATATCCAGCGCTGGAACAATATTTCCGGCAAGCGAGGCCTCACCCCCGGCAATAAAGTCACCCTGATGTTGCCCGACAAGGGCTGATTCATCTGCCGGCGCCAGCCGGATTGCTACTTTTCCGAATACAAATAACAGCAGGTACTATGCGTTGCGCTGAAGCCGGCCACAGCCGGGTAGCTTTGCCGGCATACGGCCATGGCTTGCGGGCAGCGCGGGTGGAAGTGGCAGCCTGACGGCGGGTTCGCAGGCGAGGGCAAATCCCCGGCCAGACGGATGATTTCCCTGCGCGCAGCCGCATCCACCACCGGCACGGCCGAAAGCAGCGCCCGGGTATAGGGATGGCGCGGCGCCTGCATCACCTCTTCCACCGTACCCTGCTCGACGATCCGCCCCAGATACATCACTGCCACCTCGTGGGCAAAATATTCGACCACCGCCAGGTTGTGGGTGATGAACAGGTAGGCCAGGCCCAGTTCGTTCTGCAGCCCCTTGAGCAAATTGAGGATTTGCGCCTGCACCGAGACATCGAGCGCGCTGGTCGGTTCGTCGCACACGATCAGCTGCGGCTTCACCGCCAGTGCCCGCGCAATGGCGATGCGCTGGCGCTGCCCGCCGGAAAATTCGTGGGGATAGCGGTACTTGCTGTCGGGGGCGAGCCCGACCTGCTGCAGCAAGCGGTCCATGCTATTCTGGCGATCGCCAGGACTCGCAGCCGCTCCCAGCGCGACCATTCCCTCCTCGATGATGTCCGCAACCCGCATGCGCGGATCGAGCGAGGAATAAGGATCCTGGAATACGATCTGAAAATCGGCACGCCGGGCGCGCAGCTCGGCGCCCTTCAACTGTGTAAGTTCATCGCCGGCGAAGCACACGCTGCCGGCAGTGGGGCGGATCAACTGCAGGATGCTCTTGCCCACCGTGGTCTTGCCGCAGCCGGATTCGCCCACCAGCGCCAGAGTGCGGCCGGCATGGATCGCCAGCGACACGCCGTCCACCGCCCTGACATGGCCCACCACCCGCTTTAACAGACCCTTGTGGATAGGGAAATGAACTTTAAGGTCGGACACCTGCAGCAATGGTGCGGCACTCTTATCTCCATCCCAACCTTTCCGAACCCCTTCCCCAGCTAGAGGGAGAGCCGGAGTCGGTGCAGAAACTTGAGGCACCGCAGACAAATGGCAACGTACGCTGTGGCCGGGAGCAACCTCGCTCCACGCCGGAATTTCATTGCTGCAGCGCTCCCAGGCATAGTCGCAGCGACCGGCGAAACGACAGCCGGAAAACTCCCGGTCTAGCGGCGGCACGCTGCCGCGGATGATCTCCAGTTGCTGTCCGCGCCGCGTGGCACCCGGCAGCGAGGCAAACAGCTTGCGGGTGTAGGGGTGCTGCGGGTTGGCAAAGAATTCCTCGCGCCCGGCCATCTCCACGATTTCCCCTGCATACATGACCGCCACCCGCTGCGCCATTTCCGCCACCACGCCGAGATCGTGGCTGATCAGCATCACCGCCATGCCGCGCTCGCGCTGCAGTCGGCGCAACAGTTCCAGCACCTGCGCCTGGATGGTCACATCCAGCGCCGTGGTCGGCTCGTCGGCGATCAGCAGGTCGGGCTCGCACGCCAGGGCAATGGCGATCATCACGCGCTGCTTCATGCCGCCGGAGAACTGGAACGGATAGTCATGGTAGCGCGCTCCGGCGTCGGGGATGCCCACCGCATCGAGCAGTTCCAGCACCCGAGCCTGCGCCGCCTCGCCCCGCAAGTCGGTGTGGCGATGCAGGGTCTCGGCGATCTGCCGGCCGATGGTCATGACCGGATTGAGACTGGTCATCGGCTCCTGGAAGATCATCGCGATGCGCTTGCCGCGCACCGCGCGCATGGCAATTTCCGGCAAGCCCAGCAAATCCTGCCCGTCGAGCAGCACCCTGCCGAACTCGACGTGCCCTGCCTCAGGCAGCAGACGCATCAGGGACAGCGCCGTCATCGACTTGCCGCAGCCCGATTCCCCGAGGAGGGCAAAGGTCTCGTGGGGATCGATGGAAAAGCTCACGCCGTCCACTGCCCGCACCTGGGTTTTTCCGGCATCCAGCCGGACCCTGAGGTTATCGACGACTAGTAGCGGCCCGCTCATCTCACCCTCGGATCGAACGCATCGCGCACGCGGTCGGAAAACAGGTTGGCCGACAGCACCAGCACGAACATGAAGACGAAGGCCGCTAGCAGCGACCACCACACCATCGGTTCGCGCGCCATTTCCAGCCGCGCACCGTTGATCATGTTGCCCCAGCTCTGCATGGCCGGATCGACGCCGACGCCGACATAGGACAGCACCGCCTCGGCCAGCACCAGGGCGCTGAAATCCAGAACGATCGAAATCAGCACGATATGCATCACGTTAGGCAGGATGTGGCGGGCGATGATGCGGAAATGGCCGACGCCAAACGCCGTCGCCGCCTGGATGAACTCCATTTCCCGGACTTTCAGGGTCTCGCCGCGCAACAGCCGGCACAGCCCGGTCCAGCTGGTAATGCCGAGGATCACGCAGAGGAACAGCAGGCGGATATCGGCGCGTGCCGCGACGGTGTCGAACAGCTCCTGGTTGCTGTCCATGTAGACCTGCAGGATCAGCACCGCCGCCGCAATCAGCAGCACGCCGGGAATCGAACTGAGGGTGGTGTAGGTATACTGGATCACGTCGTCCACCCAGCCGCGGAAATAGCCCGCCATGATGCCGAGCAGCAGCGCAAAAGGCAGCATCACCAGCGTGGTGAGCGTGCCGATCATCAGGCCGGTGCGGATGCTTTTCAGCGCCAGGTAGAACACATCTTGGCCGACCTTGTCGGTGCCGAAAATGTGATACTTGGCGGAAAACACCATGGACAGGCAGACGAACAGGACCAGCAGCCCGATGGTAGCCAAAAAGGTGCGCCAGGGAATTTCGTCGCGCCCCTGCCGAATCATCGTCCAGGCTGCGCCTGGCGAAATGCTACGGCGCCTTGCCAGCCACAGCGCCAGCACAGTTGCCAGCCCCCCACACAGGACGAGCGCGTAAACGCTTCCCTGCAACGCCGTAGCAGCAACATCTCCTGCCTGTTCCTGCGCCGGTTCGCGCAAATGCGCCCCGCCGAACTTCAGGCGCGGATAGTCGCGCACCTGCTTGCCTCCGGGCAACTCGATGGTTTCCTTGGTATAGAGCTGGGCGGCGAAAGGCGCCGAATAGGTTTTTTCCACCTGCTTCCTGAGTGGGCCGACCATCAGGTCGAACACGCTCAGCACCTCGGGCGAGTAATGCGTTTCGGCGCCGTTGCCCTGCTTCTCCAGCGACAGGCGGAAATGCAGCGAATCGAGCACGCCGACGGCGACGAACGCCAGCAGCACCACGGCGGAAGCCACGCCGCTGCGGCTGCGCAGCAACCGCCGCCAGGGCTGCAGCAAATGCTCGCGCTGGCGCACCCGCCAGGCGTAAAACGCCACGCCGGCCAGCAGCAGCCAGAGCAGCATGTCGGTCCACAGGAGAACGGGCTTAAATAGCATCATTCCAGCCGTATCCTCGGGTCTACCAGCGTATAGGAAATGTCCGTCAGGATCAGGCCGACGATGTATAGCACCGAACCGAGGAACACCATGGCGCGGACGATGGCGAAATCCTGGGCGTTGATGGCGTCGATGGTATAGCTGCCGAGGCCGGGGATGCCAAAGAAGGATTCCGAGATCAGGCTGCCCATGAACAACAGCGGGATCACCACCACCGCGCCGGTGAGGATGGGGATCATCGCATTCTTCAGCACGTGGCCGAACAGCACGGAGAGTTCCGACAGACCCTTGGCACGCGCAGTACGAACATAATCCCTGGAGGCTTCCTCGAGGAAGATGGTGCGGTACCAGCGTGCCCCCGATCCGATGCCGCCGATGACCCCGATCACCACCGGCAGGATGATGAACTTGAGCGCATTGCTGCCTGCGTCAAAGCCGGAAATCGGCGTCAGGTGCAGCAGCTTGCTCACCAGGTATTGCCCGCCGATGATGTAGAACAGGCCGGAAATCGACATCATCGCCACGCACAAAACCACCCCGGACAAGTCGATATAAGTGGCACGGAAGAACGCCATCAGCATGGCAAAGGTGATGTTGACCGCCAATCCGACCAGGAACACCGGCAGCGCGATCGCCAGGCTCGGCCACATCCGTGTTTTGATGTCGTGGGCGATGTCGCGTCCCTCGTCGGAGCGGCCGAAATCGAAGGCGAACATGCCGACGGATTTCTCGAAGAAAATGGTGTCGCTGGCCTGCTTCGCGCCCTGCGCTGCGCTGTTCCACATCAGCGGCTTGTCGTAGCCGCGTTCATGCTTCCACTTCGCAATCGCCTCCGGCGTGACGTGCTTCACGCCCAAGTGTATACGCGCCATGTTGTCCGGCGTGTTGACCACGAAGAACAGGGCGAAGGTGAGCAGGTTCACCCCGATCAGGATGGGAATGGCATAGAGAATGCGGCGGATGATGTAGTTAATCATCGCACCCCAGCGCCAAATCGGTACACCCGTCTCCTTCCCCCTTCAAGGGGGAAGGCTGGGATGGGGGTTCGGTGCTAACCTTTCCCAATGCATTCCAAATCACCTGTTTCACGCTTTCAATATCTTTCAGCACGTCATTATTCCAAAATCGCAGCACATGCAACCCCTGTTGGCTTAAGAACATCGTCCGAAGCAGGTCTTGCTCCTCATTTTCCGCATGTTGCCCGCCATCCACTTCAACAACCAGAGCCGCTTCCAGGCAAACAAAATCCAGAATATACCGCCCCAACGGATGCTGGCGGCGGAATTTGCAGCCGCCCATTTGTCTCATCCGCAAGTGGCGCCAAAGAAATTGCTCCGCATCTGTCAATTCCCGGCGCAGGCTGCGGGAATTTTTCTTGGCGGTCTGATTTATTCTGGTCATTCCACCTCCGCACCCCCATCCCAGCCTTCCCCCTAAAAAGGAGAAGGAGCCGTCAGTCATGGGTCTGACCCGGGCTAGCCGCCTGCCTTTCCTTGCGCCGGTAGGCGGCCACGGCCGGCACCAGTCCGGCCACCAGCACGGCAGCCAGCAGACCCAGCGGCCACAGCACCGGCTGATTCCACTCACGTTGTTTTTGGGCGCGCAAGTCAGCATCGATGCGGACGTACTTCAGGCCGTTATTGGCCATCAGATTGGGTTTGATGTTCCGGTACCAGGCGTGAAACAGGCTGTACTGCTTGGGGTGGTAACCCCATATCCAGGGTGCGTCGTGGCGCGCGATCGCGAGCATTTCGTCGATGATCTTCTGGCGCTCCGGACCGTTGTCCATGTTCTTCATGCGCTCGAACAAACGGTTGAATTCCGGATTATCGTAGTTGGCCGAGTTCTCCCCTTCCCCCTTCACCCGCGCATTCGGCCCATAAAGCAGAAACAGGAAATTCTCAGGGTCGGGGTAGTCGGCATTCCAGCCCCAGTGGAAAATCTGCGCGTTGCCCTTGCGGATCTTGTCCTGGAAACGGTTGTAGTCGGTGTTGCGCACCACCAGTTGCAGGTCGACCGCCTGGAACTGCTTGCGTATCCAGTCGAGCCGCGCCTTGTCGTCCGGCCCGGTGGCGGTGATATCGAGGTACAGCATCAGCGGCTTGCCGGTCTTCTCGTCGCGCCCGCCCGGGTAGCCGGCCTCGGCCAGCAGCCTTTTGGCATATTCGATGGACTTGCGCTTCGGCCTGCCGTCAACCCAGTCGTAAATATAGGGATTGATGCCCTGCTCACCCTCATGTGCTCCGAAAATCCCCGGCGGCAGCGGACCCTGCGCGGGAATGCCGCGACCGTTGGCGAAGATCGAGATAAATTCCTCGTAGTCTATCGCGAGGGAAACCGCCTGCCTGAGCTTCTTCGCCCGTTCCGAATATCCGCCCACCGCCGGGTCGAGCATATTGAAACCATAGTAATAGTTGGTGGCAGTCACCGTGGTCTGCAGGCGGATGCCCTTCTCCTTCATCATGTCGGTCACATCCGCCTCGCCCTGAGTGGCGACGCGCACCGCCTGGTCGAAGCTGTCGGAGCTGATGCCGGAGGCATCGTAATAACCCTGCAAAAACTTGTTCCAGTAAGGAATGCTTTCTTTTTCCAGGCTGAACACGGCCTTGTCGACGAACGGCAGCGGCTTGCCGGCATCATTCAGCAGCCCTGCCGCCGCATCGTCCGGCTCGCCTTCGGTCGGGTAAGTCTCGCCGTGGAAATTCGGATTGCGCTCCAGCACCATGCGCCGGTTCGGATCGTTTACCGTCAGCATGTAGGGCCCGGTACCGACCGGGTACCAGTCCAGGGTGAGGTTTTTCTCAGCCATGCCGGGCTGCCCGTAGAAACGGTCGGCCTCCGGCGGCACCGGTGCGAAGAACGGCATCGCCAGCCAGTAAAGGAATTGCGGATACTTGCCCTTGAGTTTCACCCGATAGGTATAGCGATCCACCACCTCCACCCCGGCCAGCGGGTAGCGCGTCAGATCCAGATGAGTGCCCGGCGGCAGGGTCTTCTGCGCGCTATCCAGCATTTTTGCATATTCCTTCAGGCCGACGATGTATTCACCCATCATGCCGAAAATCGGCGAATTCAGCCGGGGATGGGCCAGCCGCTTGATCTGGTGGACATAATCCGCCGCCTCCAGTTCGCGCGTGCCGGTTTGCGGAAAATCCGCCAGCTTGTAGAGCTTGGCCAGATCCTCCGGCTTCAGATCGTGGTACAGGTAGCGCCCCTGCGCATCGCGGGCAAAGGCCGGGTGCGGCTGGTAATGGACACCTGGCTTGATGCGGATTTCATACACGCTGAAGGCGATTTTTTCCGGGGCGCTATCGGCCGGCAAGGGCTTGCCCTGCGCATCGAGGAACAGCGGTTTGGGCAGTTCCGCGGCGGCAAGCGGAATCAGCGTATAGGGGCGCTTCAGGTAATGGTACTGCAGCGGCGGCTCGTAAATCTGGCCGGTGAAAGTGATCTCGTTGGAGCTGTAGGACTGCGCCGGGTCTAAATGCTTGGGCCGTTCGGCAAAAGACGAATAGGCGATGTTTCCCCCCTCGTCGGCGGACGGATAGGGGCTGTTCCAGGGCGGGGCGCCACAGGCCGCCAAAAACACGGTCGACAAGGCGGATATCAGGAAGAATCTCATCGGGTTTCAGTGTAGCGCAAGCAGCGGTCGGGAGCCAGGCAACGATATCCATATGCAGAATTGGGTTATAATACGTCATTCGCATCGGTCTTCGGGCAAACCGCAATCAAAGGAAAAACAATGGGCTTTCTGGCAAACAAACGGATCCTGATTACCGGGATGATCAGCAACCGCTCCATCGCCTACGGCATCGCAATAGCCATGAAGCGCGAGGGTGCCGAACTCGCCTTCACCTACCAGGGAGAGAAGGTCAGGGATCGCGTTGCCGACCTGGCGAAAGACTTCGGTTCCAACCTGATATTCCCCTGCGACGTCGCCAGCGACGAAGAAATCAACCAGCTGTTCAGCGACCTCGGGAAACACTGGGACGGACTCGATGGCATCGTCCACTCGATTGCCTTCGTGCCGAAACAGGCTCTAGCCGGTGACTACGTCGAATCCGTCACGCGCGAATACTTTCAGATCGCCCATGACATCAGCTCTTATAGCTTCACCGCGCTGGCCAAGGCCGGACTGCCGATGATGCTGGGCCGCAATGCTGCCCTGCTGACACTTTCTTATTTGGGCGCGGAACGCACCGTCCCCCACTACAACGTGATGGGCCTCGCCAAGGCCAGCCTCGAAGCCAATGTGCGCTACATGGCAGCCGGTCTGGGCCCCAAGGGCATCCGCGTCAACGGCGTCTCCGCCGGCCCGATCAAGACTTTGGCGGCAAGCGGCATCTCCGATTTCGGTAAGCTGCTTTCCTACAACGAGAAGCATGCCCCGATGCGGCGCAACGTCACCATCGAGGAAGTCGGCAACGTAGCCGCCTTCATGTGCAGCGACCTCGCCAGCGGCATGACCGGCGAGATCACCTACGTCGACGGTGGCTTTAATATCACCGCCCTGGGCAACGCCGAAGAGGCTGTGGCGGGAAATTAAAGAATTTTCCTGACAGCAAAGAAAACGAAGGCCAACCAAGAACGGTTGGCCTTTTTTATGGGAACTAGATGCGTAACCCTTCAAGAAACCGTTGCAACCCCTTCTTGGCTTCGCCTATCCAGGGTTTACCGTGAGCGAACAGCAGGTGGTCGAACTCCCGCTCCTTCAGATGCCTCAGGAACACCGCCTGCAGGCCGCGCTTAACCCCGTCCGGGTCGTCCCCCATGTAGGCATCGGGCACGAAGCCCAGCTTGCCGCCGTAGCGCACGATGGCATCGCCGATGGCCAGGATTCCCTTGTCCACCGAGATGTAAAGAGCGGTTTCCTCCGGGCACAGCACGCCCACAGCTAAAGCCAGCACACCGCCCGGCAGAGTATCGCCATGCTTAAAAGGCGTGACTTGTTCGCCCCGGGTGAATTCATGCAGGCCCTCCCGTTGGCACCAGATTTGGGTGCCGAAGCGTTCGGCGAACTGGCCACTGTGACGGTAGTGGTGACGATTGGTGAGGTAGGCGTGTTGAGGCGGCTTATGCGCCTCGAACCATGCCAGCCCTTGAGCCGGAACACGCGGGTCGATCAACACCGCTGGTTCGGTTGCTGAAATATAGTAAGAATGGACATACGCCTGGATGCCTTCGTGAAAGCTGGTCCAGTGAAAAACGCCTGGCAGGATTTCTTGCATGGAAACCTCCTTAACTGGCGCCTTGGACGAAGCGGTCAAGGAGCCCTTGGGACCGTGGGGCAGTCGGTACTTGGGCGCCATCCGGGCAGAGACGAATGATCCAGACGCATGCGGCAGATAGAAAGTCACCACTTCCGTGGTGGCGAAACGATTCCATTATAGGCAATACAGGAATGATGCGTCCCCAACCGCCCTACCGGTGAATTGCCTCTTTATTGAAGCAGTTCGGGCCATTCTGAAGCCGGACAATTCGAGTCAACAAAGACCGATTGATTTAGTCGGCTTTTGTGCTAAGTTTAATATTATGAGTGATCGGCCTGATTGCCGGCTCCAGGCCGGCGGATAAAGGCCACGGAACGGAGGAACAGAAGGAAAATGCCTCCGTCTTTTCAACCCATCGCATTGGCCCATGCCGGATTCCGGAATGGCCGGAAGGAGGGAAAAATGAAAGACATCAATGTTAGCCTTTCAGGCGTGGATATGGATTACAAGATGGCGAGCAGGATTGCAGCCACTCTAGCCAAGGAACTAAATAGCGGCGAGCCCGTCATGGTTGCCTGGCACGACAAGACGACGTCCCGGATGTCTCCCGTAATCGAGGGCGGGGATATCCACTCGCGCTGGCACGACTATGGAGAAAGCCACGGCGGCAAGCTGGAAATCGACGTCAACGGCGATTTCGATTTCATCTTCGCCGACTCCAGCAGCTTTGAAACCCTCGGCCCGAGCCCCCTGGTCAATTTGCGCGACATGGCGGGAAACGAATACCTGTGCCAAATCGACGCGCTGCGCGACCCGAAGCATCCGAGCGAGGAAGCGTGCGTCAAGCTGGAAGGCCTGACCACCAAGGGCGATATCACCTGATGGCTTAAAGGCAGCGCCGGAGAATTTCCCGAACTTCCTCGTCCGCGAGGTCGATCGGGTTAGTCTTCATGCTGCTGCCGCGGCAGTTTGCCACGATCACATCCAGATCGGCTTCGCGGATGCCATAAGCGCTCAAGGCCGGCACCTTCATCCTTGCCGTCCACTCCTTGAGGGTATGCACCAGAAACACTCGCGCACCAGCATCGTCCAGGTGAGCTTTGCCACGCAGCAGGCGGCCAATTTTGGCGTACTTCTCCAGCGCCGGGCTGCCCGGGTCACGCTCATCCAGTGCGCGGATATTAATTTCCGTCGCCTCCGCCACGGTTGCGCCGCAAGCCACGCCATGCGGCACCGGAAAGAGCGCTCCCAAGGGTGCTGCCAGACCGTGCACTGACCCCAGCCCCACCTGCGCCAGGGTAATGCCCGAAAGCAACGCGGCATAAGCCATTCCCGCCCTACCCTCGGCCGCCTTCTCGCCGCCCTCGTACCAATCCAGCAGACCTTCGCGCACATAACCCAGGCCGCTCAACGTCAGCGCATCAGTAAAGGGATTGGCCCGGGTCGAAACATAGGATTCCAGCAACTGGGTCAGCGCGTCCATGCCGTTGGAGGCGATCAGATCGGGCGGACAGGTGGCCAGCAACGCCGGATCCACCACCGCATATTTTGCCACCAGCAGATCATGGCGGAAGGATTTCTTGAAACCGTCCGGCCCATGCATGCTGAGGACGGCATTCTTGGTGGCCTCCGAGCCGGTGCCCGCGGTAGTCGGCACCGCAATGAAGGGGAGCGACGGCCCCTGATAAGGCAGCTCCGGCCCCACCCCTTCGAGGTGGTCCATCACCGAATTGCCGTGGGGCAACAACCCGGCAATCGCCTTGGCGGCATCCAGCACGCTACCGCCGCCGATGCCCAGCACGATTTCGATGCCGGCATGGCGGTATACCCTGACGGCCTGGTCCACCAGGCTAGGCGAGGGCTCCTGCTCCACCACCATATCTTCCCAGGACAGCCCCCGCCTCTTCAGAGCGTCGATCAATCCCTGCCAGTGCAGCGAGGCACGAAACGACCTGCCCCCGGTAACGATCAGCACGCGTTTGCCCAGCGACTGGAGCAACTCGGGCACATCGCTCAGTCGACCCTCACCAAAAAGAATTTTCGGTAGGCCAGAAATAGCAAGTGGAGATATCATGTCAGCGACAATTCAACCAGAAAGCCCGATTCTACTGGATTTACGCCACGCCGGAACAATCAGGAATTAAAGATATTTATATCTTGTATATTACGAGAATATTAGAATATAATTAATATATGAAGTATCAGTTTGGGTTTGGTGTAATGTTGTTTAAAGCAAATTTTTAATATCAGTCTAAATTGGAGGGCAACTAAAATGTTAAAAGTTATCGGTGGCTTTATTGCAGGGTTAGCCTTTATCGGATTCATGGCTTATAACTTCATGAGCAGCCTGATGTTTTGGGAAGTACCCAGCCCATTCGGCGTCGAGGAAACCGTCGCGCGTATCCAGCAGAATATCCAGAATGCCGGTAACGGCTGGGCTCTGGCTGGCCTGCGCAATCCGGCCAAGGCCGTTGAAGCGGATGGCGGCAATTCCTTGCCGGTCATGATGGTCGAAGCCTGCAGCACCAAATACTCCGGCCCCATTCTCAAGGACGACACCGTCCGTTTCCTCTCCATCCTGATGCCCTGCAAGATTTCCATTTACAAGAAAAATGACGGCAAAACCTACATTGCAGGAATGAATGCCGGATTGATGGGCAAAATGTTCGGCCCCATGGTGGGCGAAGTCATGGGCCACGTCGCAAAAGATCAGGCCAAGTTCATCATCTTCGATGCGAGCAAACCTGCGCCCCCGATGATCAAAGGCACGCCTGGCGCAGCCGGTGGCGCAGCTGCGGGTACCGGTGGCGGCTGCTAGGCGGCATGATGCCGGAAATGCCTTAAAGCGGACTATTCGCAAAAAAGATCGTACCAGGAGGTATCATGTTGTCAAAATTAAAAATCGCCCTGTCCACGCTAGTGGCAGGGGCCACGGTGGCAGCGCTGACTGCTTTCGCCACGCCAGCTCCCGCACCCGCGCAGACAGCGGCACAGGCGGCAACGCCTGCTGCGGCGGCAGCTCCGGCTCCGGCAGCCATGGTCAAAAAAGCAAGCAACTCCACCGCAGATCACAGCAAGTTCAAGGAGCTCCAAAAGACCTTCAAAACTGCGCCGGAAGTCACCAAGGCCTGCCTGACCTGCCACACAGAGGCCGCCAAGCAGATTCAAAAAACCAAGCATTGGACTTTTGAATTCATCAATCCAGAGACCAAGCAGAAGCTGGGCAAAAAACACGTCATCAACAACTTCTGTACCGCGGTGGAATCGAATCAGAAATTCTGCAACGCCTGTCACGTCGGCTACGGCTGGGAGAATGACAAGTTCGACTTCACCGCAGAGGAAAACGTCGACTGCGTCGTGTGCCACGAATCCACCGGCACCTACCGGAAAGTGCCAGGATTGGCGGGACATCCTACCTATAAGGACATGGAATTCCCGCCGCATTCCGGCAAAATCGTCAAAGCCCCTGATCTCAGCAAAGTCGCCCAGAGCGTCGGCAAAACCAGTCGCGCGAACTGCGGTGCCTGCCACTTCAATGGCGGCGGCGGCGATGCAGTGAAGCACGGTGACCTCGACAGCACATTGACAAACCCGCCCAAATACCTCGATATTCACATGGAGAAAAAAGGGCTTAACTTCAGCTGCGGCACCTGTCACATGACATCCGCCCACCAGGTTCCAGGCAGCCGCTACGCACCGACCGCAGCCGACATCAAGGATGTCGCTCCACACATGCGCGGCAAGGTTGACAACAGCAACCCCTCTACCTGTCAGTCCTGCCACGGCACCAAGCCGCATCCGGCAAAAATGGCCAAGCTGAACGAGCATACCGACAAGATAGCTTGCCAGACCTGCCATATTCCGGAATTCGCGCGCGGCCAGGCTACCAAGATGACCTGGGACTGGTCGACCGCCGGCAAGCTCACGCCTGAAGGCAAGCCGATCACGAAGAAGGATAGCGCGGGACACAACGCCTACGACAGCAAGAAGGGCGATTTCACCTGGGAAGACCACGTTATTCCGGAATACATCTGGTTCAACGGCAAGGTGAATTACACCCTGCGTGAAACCAAGCTGGACCCCAGCAAGGTTGTCAAGATCAACAGCTTCGAGGGTAGCCCCACCGATGGCAAGTCATTGATCTGGCCGGTCAAGGTGTTCCGTGGTCAGCAACCTTACGACTCTGTCAGCAACACGCTGCTGGTGCCGCACGTCTTTGGTGACGACGAAAATTCATACTGGTCGAACTTCAACTGGGATAAAGCCCTGGTAGCCGGCATGAAGGCTGCCAATGCCCCCTACAGCGGCAAATATGCCTTCGTCAAAACCGAAATGAGCTGGCCGATCACCCACATGGTCGCTCCCAAAGCCGACGCGCTCACCTGCGCCCAGTGCCATAGCAAGGAAGGCCGTCTCAAGAACGTCAAAGGCATCTACATGCCGAGCCGGGGCGACAACAACAAGCTGCTCGACATGGCAGGCTGGGCACTCGCCCTGCTGACCCTGATTGGCGTGCTGATCCACGGCGCTGGCCGCATCTATGCCCACAAGAAAGGATAAGATCATGACCGTCGAAAGAATTTACGTTTTCAAACGCTTCGAGCGTTTCTGGCACTGGTCTCAGGCCACGCTCATCATCTTCATGCTGATCACCGGCTTCGAGGTGCATGGCTCTTACCACCTCTTCGGCTTCGGCAAGGCGGTGGAACTGCACACCCTCTCTGCCTGGACGCTGATCGGCCTGTGGGTGTTCGCCATCTTCTGGCACTTCACCACGGGCGAGTGGAAGCAGTACATCCCGACCACGGACAAGGTGGTTGCCATGATCAAGTTCTATTCGGTCGGCATCTTCACCAATGCGCCGCATCCATTCAAGGCGACCACGCTGAAAAAACACAACCCCCTGCAACGCCTGGCCTACCTCGGGGTGCTGCTGTTCATCGGGCCGCTGCTCTGGTTCTCGGGCTGGTTCTACCTGTTCTTTAGTGACTGGGGCGCGTGGGGCGTGGACAAATACGTGTCCCTGGAGTGGGTGGCTTTCTTCCACACCGCCGGCGCGTTCATGATGCTGTTGTTCCTGATCGCCCACGTCTACCTGACCACCGCCGGCCATACGCCAACGTCGCACATCAAGGCGATGATCACCGGCTGGGAAGAAGTGGAATAAGAAGCCTAACCTGACAAACAAAAAAGGCCGCTAGTTTTAGCGGCCTTTTTATTGCTGCATGAATGCAATCAGCACCGATGAATACCTCGTCAGGCACTAACTTCAACTTCTGAAAACGACATATAACAATCATTCAGGGTGCCCACGATATTGTGGCTGCCACCCTGTACCATGTCGCGCCAATATACATTCTTACAATTCCTTAATCTTTGCCGGTGCACGGAATCAGGGTGATGCGCGTTATTCAAGCAAACGCACACATCACTTGATAAGGAGTAAACCATGAACAGGCTTTTGATTCCTGCATTGATTGCCACGGCAGTTTTCAGCGCCAATGCTTTCGCGCACGACGACGGGGATGGCGACCGCTGGGAGCACCAACGCCACCACCGCCGGGTGGAGCACGTGGTCGTACAACACGTCTACGAGGAGCCCGAGGTCATCTACCAGGCGCCGCCGGTGGTTTATCGCGAACGCATCGTGTACCGCGACCGTCCTGTCTATTATGAAGCCGAGCCGCGCTACTACGAGCGGTCAGCCCCTTATCCGGGGAGCAGCTCGAACCGATTGATTGGCCAGGCTATTGGCGCGATTGCCGGTGGCGCCCTTGGCAATCAGGTCGGCAGGGGCAACGGGCGAATCGCCGCCACCGCGATTGGCGCGGTCATTGGGAGCACGATCGGTGGAAACGTCGCCTATACCGATTACTAATCTGCAAGTTAATAGGGTTAGCCCCTGAGGTTTCCGACCGGTGAGTGAGCGGGAATGGGTATCCAATCGTCGATTGGACGGACTTGGTGTTTTCCGAAACGCAGGCACCCTCAGGCCCTGAGAAAGGCGAATTCGCGACGGTAAGGCAGAAGT
The DNA here is from genome assembly GCF_035531155.1 of Sulfuricella sp. Lineage (NCBI taxonomy): Bacteria > Pseudomonadati > Pseudomonadota > Betaproteobacteria > Nitrosomonadales > Sulfuricellaceae > Sulfuricella > Sulfuricella sp. The sequence goes on from NZ_DATKTK010000043.1 coordinate 122,440, forward strand.
TATTAACTACAACCTGATTAGAGTAAATGCTGCTAAAAGTTGGCTTACTCATGCAACGTAGCTATAACAAATATTTACCCACAGCGCGCTTGCAACGATGAGATATTCGATTACCTATCGTTCGGGTTTTAACGCAGAATTGGAGCGGCAATCGCTGATTGCAGGGCTGCTTGCTCCGAATGCCGCGATTTCTCCCAAATATTTCTATGATGAGCTGGGTAGTCTGCTCTACCTGGCTATTTGCAGGCTTCCAGAGTACTACCTGACGCGAACCGAGGCATCGATTTTCACGCAGAACAGGGAAGCCATTACCGGCGCTATCGGCACCGGCAAGCAACTGGTCGATCTTGGAGCCGGAGACTGCCGCAAGGCTGCAGAGTGGTTCCACTTCCTCAAGCCCAGCCGCTATTTCGCCGTGGACATTGCTGAAGCGCATCTTGAGCACTCTCTCGGGCGTCTGGCAGAAGAATTCCCCGATACAGAAATTGTCGGCATCGTCATGGATATCGCTACGGGACTGCAACTGGATGGCGACTTGGGCACGCAGCCAGCCACTTTTTTTTACCCGGGGTCGAGCATTGGAAATTTTGCACCGGGATCGGCGTTGCAGCTGTTGGGCCAAATTCGCACCCATTGCCATGCGCCGGGCAGCGGTCTGTTGATTGGCGTAGATGCCAAGAAAGATGCGGCACGCCTGAATGCAGCCTATGCCGATCCCTTGGGTGTCACGGCATCGTTCAACCTGAACATTCTCAATCACATCAACCGGCTGATCGGTTCGGATTTCGACTTGAATAATTTCCGGCATATTGGGTTTTACAATGAATCCATGGGGCGCGTGGAAATGCATCTTGAGGCCCGGACGGATTGCGTGGTACGCATTGCCGACAGCAACCGGGAATTCGCTGCCGGGGAACGGATACACACCGAGAATTCATACAAGTATGCACGCCACGAATTCGAGTCCCTCCTGCAACAGGCAGGCTTCACCACGATCCAGTGCTGGCAGGACAACGTTCAGGATTTCTGTGTTTTCTACGCCGCATGAATACCCGCTTACCAGTACTCGACCTTAACGACATCAACCAGCTCCGCGCCGCGCTGCTTGACACGCGCGAATGGACTTTAGCCCTCTATTCCCACCTCACGCCGATGCAGTGGCAAGTGCCATACCTCACTATCATCAACCCGCCGCGGTGGGAAATCGGCCATGTTGGCTGGTTCCAGGAGTATTGGTGTTTGCGGCAGCGGCAGGATACTGCACCGCTGCCGTCCCGCTTGAAGAATGCCGACCGGCTGTTCGATTCCCGTCATGTCCCACACGCCGAACGCTGGAATTTACCCCTGCCGAAATGGGAGGATCTCCTGCGCTATCTGGAAACCGTGCTGCAAGATACTTTTGCCGCATTGGACAGGAGCACTCCGGAGGAACGCTATTTTTTCAAGCTGGCCCTATTTCATGAGGACATGCACACCGAGGCAATGCTGATGACACTGCAAACGCTGGGTTATCCTGCTCCGGCCATGCCATCGTTGAGCTTGCCACCTGTTGCGGCACAACCCGCCGTAGGAGAGGTGTTTCTGGCTGGAGGCGCATTCTGCCTCGGTACACCACCCGAACAGGATTTTGCCTTCGACAATGAAAAATGGGCGCATCCGGTAACGCTCCCAGCTTTTTCAGTTTCATCCACAACAGTGACGAACAAATCATTTGCCGATTTTGTCGACGCGGGTGGCTACCATTTGCGCGAATTCTGGTCAGACACGGGATGGCAGTGGCGGGAAGCCCAGAAGGCCGAGTTTCCCCGTTACTGGCGCAAAGATGGCGGAAGCTGGCTGGTGCGACGATTCGACCAGTGGCGGGCGCTTCCCGAGGAAGAACCCATCATGCACGTGAATTACCATGAGGCAGAAGCGTGGTGCCGCTGGGCAGGGCGCCGGCTGCCCAGCGAAGCGGAATGGGAATACGCCGCTCGTGCAGGTCACAAAGAAGGCGTCGACCGTTATCCTTGGGGCAACACACGACTCTCCTCCGGCCAGACTTCCCTGGATAACGTATTTTCAGGGCCGGTTCCGGCAAAGGCATTAGCTCAAACTGACTCGCCGACCGGATTGCGGCAAATGATCGGCAACGTGTGGGAATGGACATCCTCGCCCTTCGCGCCTTATCCGGGCTTTATCCCCGATCCCTACAAGGAGTACTCGGAACCCTGGTTCCATACCCATCAAGTCATGCGCGGCGGATCATTCTGTACGCGCTCCAGGTTGGTTCACAACCGTTTCAGGAATTTCTACACGCCCGAAAGAAGCGATATGTTTGTCGGTTTTAGAAGTTGCGCGACGCGTTAAGCGGGAAGACGCAAGAAAATATTGCCAGAATATCCGGAAAAAAAGCCTTGTCGTGGCTTACTCCCGCTGCAAATGCGCGTACGGCGGCAGGGTCTGCAGCCGCGTGTCGGTGAGTGCGCCGCCCACGGTGAAGTGATACAGGCTTTGCAGCCAGCGGCCTTTAATGCCCAACAGGTCGTGCACGCCGTCGTCGAAGAAGCAGCCGATGCCGGTGCCGCGCACGCCGGCAGCCTCCGCTTCCAGGTAGAGCACCTGGCCCAGAATGCCGGCTTCCCAAAAAAGTTGTCGATAGGTCCACGGTCCTTGGGCTAGTGCGCTTTCATATTCGGCCAGCATGCCCAGGCTGAAGGCGCTGTCGGCGGCGATGCCCTGGTGGCAGGACAAGGCCTTGGCGGCGTTGCGGGCGTCGGCCGCCACCACCCTGAACAATCGCAGGTGCACGGGGCAGCCCTCTACCCGCTCCCACTGGAATTCGCCGGAGAGTTCGGCGCGCATTTTGGCTTCGACCTGGTCATTGCGCAGAAACAGGTAGACGCCGGGCACCAGATCTTCAACCCGGTGGACGAACAGGGCCAGGTGCAGGCGCGGCGGCCAGGCGATGGCGTCCCATGGCGGCACATGCTCGCGCGGCAGGGTCATGTCGAGCAGGCGGTAGAAGGCGGCGGCGGAAATGGAAGTGACGCCGTCGAATTCCTGCGCGCTGCGGCGCTGCTTGATGATCTCCATCGCACCGGCCTGGCATGTGCTGGAGATGGGCTCGGGCAGGCTGGGCATTTGCCAGGCAGATACTTCCGTTCGGGGCTTGTAGCTGGCCTCGGCCACTTCCTCGATGACCGGCCAATCATGGCCATGGTGGGGAGAAAGCGTATTGGCTTGGCCGGCCCAGCAGCCCGTGGCGGCGGCGTGCAGGAGAGGTGCGGGATCGATCTCGCCCGGTATGGGCTGGGTAGAGATCAACAGCATGAGCTCTGGGTGTTCGTGTTCGGCCGTGCCAAAGTCGGCCGCACGGTCCAGGCCCAGGAGGCCGGCGATGTCGGCATCGCCCCAGTTGCCGAGCAGTTGCGCCTGCCAGCCGAGTGCGGCCGAGGCATAGCGGGCGGCAGCGATGGCGTGGCCGGCATCGTGCTGGCAATAGCGGAAGGCGCGCTCGCCGTATTTCCAGGCCTCGCGCCAGTGGATGGCGGAGAGACCCAAAAGGAAGGTGCCGGCGGGCAACAAGGCCTCGGCCGCAGCGAATCCGCAGCGTTGTTCCAGTACGTGATCGCGGCTGAGGTAGTGGTGCACGCCGTCGGCAATGCCGGCGCAGCCATGCACTACGACATAGGCCTCGGTGGGGTGCAGGTTGCCGCTGGAGGGGTTACAGCGCAGCGCCCAGCGGGTGTCGCCGTATTGCTTCCAGGCGGAAAGGCCGAAGGCCAGTTCCAGCAAGGCGGCGATGCTGCCGAGTTTAAGCGGCTGCGATGCGATGCGGCCGGCTGCGTAAAGATCGACGTAGCGAGCCTGCCGAATGGCGCTGGCTTCGGTTAGCAGCGGCAACGGTAATTGCGGACTGCCGGCATAGGTGCGAAAGGGGTCCGGCTGCGTGGCCCAGTCCAGGTCGCCGGGGCCGGCGGCATAGCGCTGAAAGTGGTGCTTGGTCCGTTCGTGATAGTCGAGGACGCTGGCGAGGAGGTCGGTCATGGGTGGGAGCGAGTCTTTATTGGGGTACCTGGCCCAACCTCTACACTGTCACACCGGCGGAAGCCGGAGTCCAGTTTAGTGAATCGCTGGATTCTGGCTTTTGCCCACTGCTGTCCGCAGTGTCGGGGCAGATACCGCCTTGAATTCAACGTCATAAAAAAGGTAACAGGTGCATTATGCTCCTGTTTTGGCCCGTCAACTATGGCCGTGAAGCCAAGGATTTGCAGTCCTCAATGACTGGTTCTGGCACATTGCGACCTCCTTCAACGGCAGATTCCGGATACTGTATTTGCCCATTCAGCTTATTTATTTTCCCGATTTCGCCGCCACGTCACGCAAGAAGGGCAGATACTGCGACCAGCCTTCGATCGGTCCGACATGAGAAAACACCACGATGCCATAACTGTCGAGGACATAGGTAGTGGGGAAAGCGACCGCCATTCTGCGATCGGGAATGGTCTTGCCGTTGGCCAGAGTCAAAGACTCGGTGCCCATCTCTTTAACCCCGGAGTCATGCAAAGGCAGGGTTAAATGCTGTTGCTGCGCCCACTGGCGTGCGGTGGCAAAATCCTCCCGCATCTGCAGCAGGACTAGCTGCACGCCGGATGAGGCGCCCAGTTCCTGATGGAGCTTCTGCAACTCCGGCATTTCGCGCCGGCAGGGCGGACACCATGTGCCCCAGAAATGCAGCACGGTCACCTTGCCGCGCAGATCGGACACCTTCATCGACTTGCCGGAGGGGCTCCTGATGGCGAGATCGAAGAAGCGGTCGCCGCGCTCCTTGCCGATGTGCGCCCTGGCCGCTTCCGCGCGGCTCAGATAGGGTCCCCACAATGTGGCCCACCGCCGGGCATCGAACACCACCTTGTCATCGACGGCATAAGGCACGCAGGGCTGCTCAGTTCCTTGCTGGCACTCCTGAATCGCCCCTTCGACAGCCGAATCAGTTGTCGGCTCAGCGCCTTTCCAGGCCCATGCGCCACCTGGCGCGATCACGAAGGCGCGATGCTTCCCCGCTGCAAGAAATTCCCTGAACCCCTCCTTGCCCCGGCTGTCGAGATGAGGGATGGCCTCGGCATCGTTCGGTTTTGCCGCAATCGCAGGCAGGCAGGCCAGGCACGCCGCTACGACCGCCAAACGTAACAGGGTTTGGATTACCCTATTCATTCGCCGAGCAGGTGCAAAATCACCCTGCGGCTCTGTGATTCGTAACGGTGCTCGTAGAGAAAGACGCCCTGCCAGGCGCCCAGCATCGGAGCGCCGCCGACAACCGGGATGGCAAGGTGGATCTGGGTCAGCGCAGTGCGGGCGTGGGCTGACATATCGTCCTTCCCTTCCTGGCGGTGCTGGAAAATCGGGTCTCCGTCCGGCACCAGTCGCGCGAGAAACCGCTCCAGATCGGCCTGCACGGTCGGATCTGCATTCTCCTGAATGAGCAGGCTGGCCGATGTGTGCTGGACGAACACCGTCAGCAGACCCGCCTGGATGCCCGTCGAACTCACCCAGTCGCGCAGCTCGTGGGTGAATTCATACAGGCCGCGGCCTTGGGAAGAAGAAACAGTCAGTTGTTGGTGTGCTTGGCGCATAAGAACTCAATAACAAAGCCGGCAAGTCTGTATTTTACCTCCTTGCCGGCCGATACTGCCATGAAAAATCAGGCTTTGACGAACGTGAATCTTCCGTCCTTGAAGTCGGCTTTGATGGTGTCCTTGGCCGCGAAGTGTCCGGCCAGGATTTCCCGCGCCAGGGCATTTTCCAGATGCGCCTGGATCGCCCGCTTCAGGGGCCGCGCACCGAATACCGGGTCGAAGCCGGCCGCGGCCAGTTCGGTCAGCGCCGCGTCCGACACCTCCAGCTTCATCTCCATGGCCGCCAGGCGCTGGGTCAGATACTGCAACTGGATGCCGGCGATGGACTTGATGTGCTCCTCGTCCAGAGCATGGAACACCACCACTTCGTCGATGCGGTTGATGAATTCCGGCCGGAAATAGCTTTTCACCTCGGCCATCACCGCCAGCTTCACCACCTGGTAGTCGTCGCCCTCCATCTGCTGGATCATTTGCGACCCCAGGTTGGAGGTCATCACGATCACGGTGTTCTTGAAGTCCACGGTGCGGCCCTGGCCGTCGGTCATGCGACCGTCGTCGAGCACCTGCAGCAGGACGTTGAACACGTCAGGATGGGCCTTTTCCACCTCGTCGAGCAGGATCACGCTGTAAGGCTTGCGCCGCACCGCCTCGGTCAGGTAGCCGCCCTCCTCGTAGCCCACGTAGCCGGGCGGTGCGCCGATCAGGCGCGCGACGGAATGTCGCTCCATGAACTCCGACATGTCGATGCGGATCAAATGATCCTCCGAATCGAACAGGAATCCGGCCAGCGCCTTGCACAGCTCGGTCTTGCCGACGCCGGTGGGGCCGAGAAACAGGAACGATCCATACGGCCGGTTGGGATCGCCCAAGCCAGCACGCGAACGCCGGATAGCATCCGACACCAGATGCACCGCTTCGTCTTGGCCAACCACGCGCTGGTGCAGTTGGTCTTCCATTTTGAGCAGCTTGTCGCGCTCGCCTTCCATCATCTTGGAAACCGGGATACCGGTCGCACGCGACACCACCTCGGCGATTTCCTCCGCACCCACCTGGGTGCGCAGCAGCTGGTGCGCCGGCATGGCTTCCCCGGCCGTATCGGCGTGCTTCAGTTGCGCCTCCAACTGCGGAATTTTGCCGTACTGGATTTCGGAAACCTTCTGCCACTCGCCCTTGCGGGTAGCCGCTTCCATTTCCACCTTGAGGCGGTCCAGCTCTTCCTTGATATGCTGGCTGCCCTGCACTTGGGCCTTCTCGGCCTTCCAGATCTCTTCCAGGTCGTTGGACTCGCGCTGCAATTTGACGATCTCTTCATCGAGCAGGGCCAGACGCTTCCGCGAGGCCTCGTCTTTCTCCTTCTTCACCGCCTCGCGCTCGATCTTGAGCTGGATCAGGCGGCGGTCGAGCTTATCCATGACTTCCGGCTTGGAGTCGATTTCCATCCTGATCCGTGACGCGGCCTCGTCGATCAGGTCGATCGCTTTGTCGGGGAGGAAGCGGTCGGTGATGTAGCGGTGCGACAATTCCGCCGCCGCGATGATGGCCGGGTCCGTGATATCCACACCATGGTGCAGCTCGTATTTTTCCTGCAGGCCGCGCAGGATGGCGATGGTGTCCTCCACCGAGGGCTCGTCCACCAGCACCTTCTGGAATCGGCGTTCCAGGGCGGCGTCCTTCTCGACGTACTTGCGGTACTCGTCCAGCGTAGTGGCGCCGATGCAGTGCAGCTCGCCGCGCGCCAGGGCGGGCTTGAGCATGTTACCGGCGTCGATCGCGCCTTCCGCCTTGCCTGCGCCGACCATGGTGTGCAACTCGTCGATGAACAGGATGATGCGGCCCTCGTCCTGGCCAACTTCCTTGAGTACCGATTTCAGGCGCTCCTCGAATTCGCCACGGTATTTGGCGCCGGCCAGCAGGCCGGCCATGTCCAGCACCAGCACGCGCTTGCCCTTCATAGTTTCCGGCACCTCGCCGTTAACGATGCGCTGCGCCAGGCCTTCGACGATGGCGGTCTTGCCGACGCCGGGCTCGCCGATCAGCACCGGGTTGTTCTTGGTGCGCCGCTGCAACACCTGAATCGTGCGCCTGATCTCGTCGTCGCGGCCGATCACCGGATCGAGCTTGCCGAGTCGGGCACGCTCGGTCAGATCCAGGGTGTATTTTTTCAGGGCCTCGCGCTGTCCTTCGGCTTCGGCGTTGTTCACGGCTTCCCCTCCTCTGACGGCGTTGATGGCTTGTTCCAGCGCTTCCCGTGCAACCCCGCTCTCCTTCAGCAGGCGTCCGGTCTCGCCCTTGTCCTGGGCGGCAACCAGCAGGAAAATCTCCGAAGCGATGAACTGATCGCCGCGCTTTTGCGCCTCCTTGTCGGTGAGATTCAGGAGATTGTTCAGGTCGCGGGAAATGCTCACCTCGCCGCCATGCCCCTCGACCTTGGGCAGTCGCTCGATCGCCTTGTGCAGGGCGGGTTTCAGCGCGCCGACATTGCCCCCGGCGCGCTGCAGGATCGAAGAAGTGCCGCCGTCGTCTTGACCAAGCAGAGCCAGCAGCAGGTGCTGTGGTTCGATGAACTGGTTGTCCTGGCCGACCGCAAGGCTCTGCGCATCGCTCAAGGCCTGCTGGAACTTGGTGGTAAGCTTGTCGAAACGCATCGTCAATCCCTCTCAAGAATAAAATAGATATCAAGCTCTTATATAGGGAATTATCGGTGAATTTCAAGGATAAATTTGGATATTCCTCAAAAAATCAGACCGATGAGTCCTCACAGAACAATGAGTTTGCGCTACACTTGGCACGATGCAATCCGGGTGTATTCCATGATGATTTCCCGACTTTTCACTCTCTTATTATTGCTTTGCATCTCCGGCGTGTGGGCCGCACCCACCTCCCTGCGCACGTCCACGGGCTCAGAAATTTACCTGCGCACCTTTCCCGGCGAAGGAAACACCCTGATGCTGGGCTTTCCCTGCGACGAGGGCCTCGGCACCCAGGAAGCACGGGCATCCCAGTCGCTGTCCCGGATCGGGCTGGAGGCCTGGCTGCCGGACGTACTGGGCGCCCACTCCTTGCCGGCGGTGGCCAGCAGCATGGAACAGCTCCCCCCCATAGAAATCGCCGAGGTCATAGACCAGACCATCAAGCTGACCGGCAAGAAGGTGGTGCTGGTCACCACCGGGCGCGGCGCCCTGCCTATCCTCCAGGGAGCAAACATGTGGCTGAACCAGGCTACACCCCAAGATCGGGCCGCCCTGATCGGCATCATCCTGTTCAGCCCGGAACTCTATGCCGTCAAACCCGCACCCGGCGTGGAAGCCCGTTATCACAGCATCGTTTCGCAAACCTCCCTGCCGGTATTCATCTACCAAGGCCAGCGCTCCCCAGGACGGTGGTGGCTGGAACATCTCAAGGTCGAATTCGCCCGTGGCGGCAGCAAGGTCGCCAGCAAGGTATTGCCCAACGTGCGCGGTTTTTTCTACGCGGTGCAGGATCCCACGGACGAAGAAAGGGCGATGACCGACAGACTGCCCGAACTGATCCTGGATGCGATCAAACAACTGGAGTCTACCCAATGAAAAAACTGATTTTTTTCATTTCGTGCCTGTTCCTGCTTACCTCCGCACAGGCACAGGATCTGAAACCCTGGAAAGGCGGCCCCACCCCGCCGCTGGCGCTGAATGACCTCAATGGAAAACGCCACAAACTGGAGGATTACCGCGGCAAGGTGGTGATGGTGCAGTTCTGGGCCACGTACTGCCCGCCCTGCCTCAAGGAAATGCCCTCGATGGTGCGGCTGGAATCCAGGCTTGCAGGCAAACCCTTCGTTATTCTAGCCGTCAACATGGGGGAAACGAAGAATGAGATACTCGACTTCCAGAAAAAAGTGAACATGGATTTCACCGTCCTCATGGACAACGACGGCGAGGCGCTGTCCGCATGGAAAGTCTTTGTCGCGCCCTCATCCTTCCTGCTGGATACCCAAGGCAATATCCGTTACACCCTGCAAGGCGGCGCAGAATGGGACGCCCCTGAATACGTCGCAAAAATATCCGAATTGCTACCCCCCAAATGAACCTCTCCAGCCATCTGCTGGACGCCATCCGCCGCAACGTCGAGGCCGCACTGGCCGAGGATATCAGCAGCGGCGACCTGACCGCGCAGCTCATCCCGGCGGCGCAGGCGGCCCGCGCTTCTATCATCAGCCGCGAAGCGGCGGTGCTATGCGGCACGGCCTGGTTCGAAGCCTGCTTCCGAAAGCTGGACGCAAACATTGAAATCAAATGGTTCGCCCGCGACGGCGAAGCAGTTACCGCAGGGCAAACGCTGGCGAAAATTTGCGGCAATGCCCGCGCCATGCTCAGCGCAGAGCGCCCGGCACTGAATTTTCTGCAAACCCTGTCCGCCACGGCCACGGCCACGCGGCTGTATGTCGAAGCGGTCAGCAATACTCACACCAAAATTATGGACACCCGCAAGACCCTGCCCGGCCTGCGTCTGGCGCAAAAATACGCGGTCAAGTGCGGTGGAGGGGAAAACCAGCGCGTTGGCCTTTACGACGGCATCCTGATCAAGGAAAACCACATCATGGCAGCAGGCAGCATCCACGAGGTGCTGGCGCAGGCCGCGAAGATTGCGCCGCCGGGCGTATCGATACAGATCGAGGTGGAAAGCCTGGACGAACTGGAGCAGGCGCTGGAAGCCGGCGCCAGGTTGGTTCTACTGGATAATTTCAGCCTGGAACAAATGCGCGAGGCGGTGAAGGCAGCGGGCAGCCACGCCGAGCTGGAGGCTTCCGGCGGCATTACCCTGGAAGCCGTGCGCGCCGTGGCCGAAACCGGCGTGCATCGCATCTCCGTCGGCAGCCTGACCAAGGACATCAAGGCAGTGGATTTGTCGATGCGCTTTGCCGCACTGCCCGCTAATCCTCCCGCCTGCCCGGCGGGCCACAAGGTTTATCCGCGGTAGCCCAAGACCCGGGAGATTTCGTCGGCGGTTTCCTTGACCTTGCCGGCCCACTTGAAATTCACGCGATCGGCCGGCGCCGACACGGACAAACCGGCCACCACCTTAGCGGCAGAATCGTAGATGCCGGCACCGATGCAGCAGACGCCTCTTTCCGCCTCCTCGTCGTCGATGGCAAACCCGTCCCGGCTCGCTTCCTTGACCGCCTCTGCAAGCTTCTGCGCCGAGGTAATGGTGTTCTTGGTGAAAGCCGGCATGCCGCTGCGCCGGGCGTATTCCTCGCAGCCATGCGGGCCGTCCTGGGCAAGAAAAATCTTGCCGACGGCCGTGATATGGAGCGGGGCGCGGGTCCCGATTACCTGCACGACACGCATCATGGACTTGCCTCCCGACACGCGCTCGACATACACAATCTCGTCTCCCTGGCGCAGCGTCAGGTTTACGGTCTCGTCAAGTTCGTCGCGTAGTTTTTGCATGAAAGGCAAGGCAGCCTGCCGGACATTGAGGCGATCCTTGACCAGATTACCCAGTTCCAGCAGCTTGATGCCCAGTTGATAGCTGCTGGGTTCCACGCGCTCCACAAATCCTTTTTCCACCATTACGCCAAGAATGCGGTGGGCACTGGATGGATGCAAACCGGTCCGTATCGCCATCTGTTTCAGGCCGATGGGTTCGGCGTGGGCCGCCAATACGTTCAGCAATTTCATCATTCGGTCGATAACCTGTATCGACGATTTGGATTCAACTTCGCTCACAATTTCTGATCCTCTCAAACCGGATTCACCTGGATTTCTGTCGTGCTGACGTTGCATCATATGAAACATTAGATCATTATGCAAAATAATTTACCAACGGCAAAAGGGCATCAACCCGCTCAGCTTCGCCGTATGATTGGCCAACCGTAAGACACTGTTGTACCAAGGAGATAATACAATGCGCGTGGGTTTATTTGTCACCTGCCTTGTCGACGCGATGCGCCCCGGCATCGGCTTCGCTGCAATCAGGCTGCTTGAAGCTGCCGGCTGCGAAGTAGTCGTACCCAAAAATCAAACCTGCTGCGGCCAGCCCGCTTACAATTCCGGAGAAAGGGAAGCGACCAAAGCGCTGGCCCTGAAATTCCTCGGCGAATTCGAAGGGTGCGATTACGTCGTGGCACCTTCCGGCTCCTGTGCCGGCATGATCCGGGTACATTACCCCGAACTGTTCCGCGACGATCCCGCTGTTTTGGCCAGAATCTCCCCACTGAGCCAGCGCACCTACGAACTGACGGATTTCCTGGTCAACATAGCAAGGCTGGAGGAGGTTCCCGGACGCTTCCAGGGAACGCTGACCTACCATGATTCCTGCTCCGGACTGCGCGAACTGGGCGTGCAAATCCAGCCCCGCACCCTGCTGGCCAAAATGCCCGGCGTCACCCTGAAGGAAATGGTCGAATCCACCACCTGCTGCGGCTTCGGCGGAATGTTCTCGGTCAAGTTCGGCGACCTGTCTACGCGCATGGCGGACAACAAATGCGGCCACATCGAGGCGGCCGGCACCGACGCCATCGTCGGCGGCGACCTTGGCTGCTTGCTCAACATCGAGGGGCGGCTGCGCCGCCGTGGCAACCATATGACCAAGGTACTGCATATCGCGGAAGTGCTGGCCGGTCCCGAAGGGGAGGCATGATGCAAGTCTCCTCCATCAACTTCAAGCGTTATGTAAGCGAAAAGCTGAACGACGAAAATCTCCAGCAGGCCCTGTCGCGCCTGCAAACCCGTTTCGTCGGCGGACGCGCGGCGGTGATCGGCGAAATCGCCGATCTCGAGGCAAGCCGCACGGCGGCAGCGGCGATCCGTGACCGCGTGCTGCAGAACCTGGACCAGTGGCTGCTGCATTTCGAGCGGCAAGCCACCGCGCGCGGAGCCACAGTCCACTGGGCGGACACCGGCGCGGACGTCAACCGCATCGTCGCTGAAATCGCCGCCCTGCACGGCGTGCGCAAGGCGGCCAAATCCAAGTCCATGGTGAGCGAGGAATGCGGCCTGAACGAGGCGCTGGAAAGGCAGGGCATCGAGGTGGTCGAAACCGACCTGGGCGAATACATCCTGCAGCTCGCCCACGAACCGCCTTCCCACATCGTTGCGCCGGTGGTGCACAAAAGCAAGGAAGAGATTGCCGACCTGTTCGCGGAAAAACACCAGCGGCCGCGCAAAACCGACATTGCCGAGTTGTGCCGCGAGGCGCGGGAGATACTCCGCCCGGCGTTTCTATCCGCCGACATGGGCATTTCCGGCGCGAATTTCCTGATTGCGGAAACCGGTTCGGCCCTGATCGTCACCAACGAAGGCAACGGCCGCCTGGTGACCACGCTGCCGCGGGTGCATGTCGCCATCACCGGCATCGAGAAAGTGGTGCCGACGCTGGAAGACGTTACCACCCTGCTGCGTTTGCTGCCGCGTTCCGCCACCGGACAGTCGATCACCAATTACGTGTCGGTGCTGACCGGCAACAAAGGCGCCGCCGACCATGACGGCCCCGAACATTTTCACATCATCCTGGTGGACAACGGCCGCAGCAGCCTGCTGGGTGGCGAATTGCAGTCCATGCTGCGCTGCATCCGCTGCGGCGCCTGCATGAATCATTGCCCGGTTTACCAGAACATCGGCGGTCACGCCTATGGCTGGGTCTATCCGGGGCCGATGGGCTCGATCCTGACGCCGACCTTCGTCGGCCTGGAAAATGCGCCCGACCTGCCCAACGCCTCCACCCTGTGCGGCGCCTGCGGCGAGGTCTGCCCGGTAAAAATCCCCCTGCCTGACCTGTTGCGCCAGTTGCGCGAAAAGTTGGCGGAGCGGGGCTTGAAACCGTGGCAGGAGCGGGTCGCTCTCAGCCTTTGGTCATGGATGGCGCGACACCCGGCCGTCTATGCCCTGGCGACGAAAATCGCAGTCCGCGCACTGAAATATGCCGGCGGCGCAGATGGACTGTTGCATCGCCTGCCCGGCGCAAGCGGCTGGACCGATGGCCGCGACATGCCGGCCCCGGTGGGTAAAACCTTTCGCGAACTCTACCATCAAGGAAAACGACCATGAGCGACCGAGACAGAATTCTGGCGCGGATCGGCAAGGCCCTCGGCAGCAGTGAAGCAGCGCAAATAGACGCCCACCTCGCCACTCATGCGCGCGGGCCGGCACCGCCCCGGCTGGATAACCCGGTGGCGCACTTCAAGGAGCGCGCCCTCATGCTCTCCAGCGATGTGATGGAAGCCGCCAGCATGGCGGACGTTCCGGCGGTGCTCGCGCACCATCTCGCTGAACGCGGTTTGCCCAGCCAGGGCGTATGCTGGCCGGCTCTGGCAGATTTGCCGTGGCATGGCGCGGGGCTGGACATCGAGGCACGACCGGCGAATGACCGCGACTTGCTTGGCATTACCGGCGCCTTTTGCGCCATTGCCGAAACCGGCACCCTGATGCTGCTGTCCGGGCCGGAAACGCCGGCCAGCGCCAGCCTGCTGCCGGAAACCCATGTTGCGATAGTGGCAACAGGCCGCATCGTTGCCTCGATGGAAGATGCCTGGGACTTACTGCGCAGCGAATGCGAACGCCCGCCGCGCGCCGTCAATTTCATTTCCGGCCCCTCGCGCACAGCGGATATCGAGCAAACGGTCACGCTCGGAGCGCATGGCCCTTATCGAGTTGTGCTGATCCTGGTCGACAGTACAAAAATTGATTGATATATAAGACCAGTAGTGTCCGGTTAAAAGTCGAACAAATTTAGTTGGTTATAAAAGTCCGTCGGATCTGGGAACTGCCCACTGCCTGCGAAGGCTTGTGATAGCCGGGTTTTCTCAAAAACAGACACCGATAAAATCTGTAGCAAAGAGT
>NZ_DATKTK010000044.1:0-15516 GCF_035531155.1 Sulfuricella sp.
TAGCCCAGCTTGGTGACTTGGCCGTGATAGGTGTCGCGGTAGGATTCGAGCCGGTCCTTGTGGCAATTGCCGCATACCTCGGAGTTGAGGAGCTTGAACGAGTCCAGCGAGGTATTGGTGATCTCGTGGTTGGTGTGGCAAGTAGTGCAGACAGGCGCCTTGGCATTGTTCTTGTCGAGAACTTCCTTGCCATGCACGGACTCCGTGTAGGTTTCGAGCTGCTCGTCGTGGCATTTCTCGCCGCACAGGGCGGGAACTTCTTTGCGCCACGCGGCGTATTGCGGGCTCTTCTTGTCAGCCGGCACGTTGAAGCCGTGCGTGTCGTGGCATTGGGTACAGGTGGCGTTGACTTGGGACGGATCATCCTGGTTTGGACGGGCGTGAAAAGATTTTTTGTACGCCTCGATGTTCTTGGCCACGGTTTCCAGCCGCGGCTTGGCGCCGGTCGTGCCGGCCTGCTTCGCCTTGTCCCACAGGGCCTGGTGGCACTGCGCACAATCGGGCGCTTTGGCGCCGCTCTTCTGGTGCGGGCTGACGTTATCGGTAATGTCGGTGTGGCAGGCGACGCATTCCATCTTGGCATGCACACTTTTTCCGTAACCATCGTCACTCACCGCATGCAAGGCGCGCATCGCTCCTTCAGCACCCGGCACTTTTATTTCTTCTTTTTTCCCGTTGTGACAGCTCTGGCACGATGCATTGTCCAGTTTGCCAATGGCAATTTCCGTGGCTACCGCCCCGGCATTCCAGGCAACGCCAGTTAAACAGATCAAACCAGCCACGACCCAGGATAAAAGATTTTGAATGCGCATAACTTACCTTAAATTATTCAAATTTATTCAATGACATTCATCCGTTTACGCCTGATCTATCCGCAAATATCGTGCCACAGAAATCGGCGGCCAGGTTGCGGGGGTTTTCACATCGCAGGCACAGTCATTTGGGGCGGCGTTGGTGCCTTCGGCAAGCAAACGGGGTAGCACCTTCAAGCATTCGATAGCAATTTCGCGGTTACCTTCCGGTAACCCGTCGAGAATCTGATATCTCTGCGCTGACGGCGCAGGGCGAACAGGATGCCGGCAATGAGCGGACGGCAAGGCAAGCTCCCTGCTACAAGGACAGTCCGTAGAAGGATTTCAATTCTTGGGATTGCATCAGGTTCACGAGAGATTAAAAAATATAGCCGGTGTCGTTGCAAGAACCGGTCCACCTCCTATGGCCTTTAACATGGTTTAGAGATCGTAGCCCAGTTGCAGCGAAGTGGAATTCGGGGGAGTATCTTGAGAAATTGACAATATATGGTCACCATCTGGTAACCCGCAATGAAATGGGTTACCAGATAAGAACTATCTAACCTGTCATGCCGTTCACGGCATAACAGGTTTCCCTCTCTCTGCCCTCTCCCACAGGTGGGCGAGGGGGAAGAAGTGCGCCTTCGGCGCGTGCTCATGATAATGCGGGAAAATGGAGAACAGAATGTTGCGCTATATATCGAGGATTCTCGCCGTTTTTGCTGTGCTGGGCGTAGCTGCACCCGTTTTGGCCGAAACCCCGGCGTGGCGAGTGGGCATGACTCCGGCCTTCCTCAACGATCAGCACGTCGTGCTCGAGGACTGGCGCGCCTATCTGGAAAAGAAGCTGGGACATAGGATCGAGTTCGTCCAGCGCGACAGCTACCGGGAAACCATGGATCTGCTGCGGCTGGGCAAGCTGGAATTCGCCTGGATTTGCGACTATCCCTACGTGCATCTCAAGGATCAGGTACGGCTGCTGGCCGTGCCCGTCAACCAGGGCAAGCCGCTGTACCGCTCATACCTCATCGTCTCCGCCCGCGATCCGCACACCCAGTCCCTCGCCCAACTCAGGGGCAAGGTGTTTGCCTATGCCGATCCCTACTCCAACACCGGCTACCTCGTGCCCCGTTACCAGCTCCATCAGATGGGCGAAAACCCGGAATTTTTTTTCAGCCGTACCTTCTTCACCTGGTCGCATCGCAAGGCCATTGAGGCGGTAGCCAGTGGCGTCGCCCAAGGCGCCGCAGTGGACAGCTTTGTGTGGGACACTCTGGCTAAAGTCAGGCCGGAGCTAACCGCGCGCACCCGCATCATTTCCCGTTCCCCGGAGTATGGCTTCCCACCCTTCATCGCCCACCATTCGGTCAGCGAAGGTGATTTCCGAGCCATGCAGGATGAATTAATCCGCATGGGGCAGAATGCCGAGGGCGCCGCGCTGCTGCAGCGCCTTAACCTTGATGGCTTCACGCCCGGCGATCCCGGCATCTACCGGGGCGTCACCGAAATGATGAAGGTCCTGGGCGAGTGATAAAATTTCTGTTCAATCTCAGCTTCCGCGCCAAGATTCCGCTCTGGGGCAGCCTGCTGATTCTGGTCACCGCCGGCCTAGTGGGGCTGACCCTGATGTTCCGCGCCTACGACGACCTGCGCCAGGACGTTCTCATCAGCGCCGACAGCCTGGGGCGCACACTCTCCAACACACTGTTTCCGGCCATGCTACACGACGACGTCTGGCGCGCCTTCGAGATCATCAATGCGCCATTCCACGGCGCCACGCCGGAAAATCCCGTCCAGGCGAGCGCCCTGATCCTGCTGGACAACCAGGAGCGGGTTTACGTTTCCACCCTCCCCGAGACCTACCCCACCCTGGCCGATTTCCGCCGTTTCGGGCCGCACTATGCGGAACTGGCGGAAAAACTGAAGGGTGTAAAAGAAGAAACCACCCAAAGTTTCGAGATTGAAGGCTCCGACCAGATTTTTGTCGCCGCACCCATTTCCGACGGCGGAAAGCGGCTCGGCACCCTGCTGATTCTTTATTCAAAAACGGTATCCGTTCCGCGCTTCCGGGCGATCGCACTGCGCGCCGGCGGCATTGCCCTGCTGGTGCTAGTGGTGTTGTTGCCGATCAACTGGTACTGGGGGCGCCGCATGGCGGTGCCGCTGGTGCAGCTGTCTTCCCGCATGGGCGAAATCAGGACACGCATCCCGGATGCGCTCGACCCTGACGCCTATGCCTATCAGGACGAACTGGGGCGGCTGTTCACCGCGTTCGGCGAAATGGTGGAGGAACTGCGGGAAAGCGAGCGGATGAAGAACGAAATGGTGCGATCCCAGCGGCTGGCTGCGGTGGGATCGCTGGCGGCCGGCATCGCTCACGAGGTCAACAACCCCCTGTGTGGCATGCTGACCGCCGTGGATACGCTCAAGCATCGTCCGGACATCGACCCGCGCGTGATGAAGACGATAGGCATGCTGGAGCGGGGATTGATACATATCAGCGACACGGTGCGAGCCCTGCTGGTGGAGGCACGTGCCCAGAGCCGCCCGCTTGCGCCGAACGACATCGAGGACGTGCGCACGCTACTTCAGCCCCAGACGCAGAAAAAAAATCCGCACCTGGAATGGCACAACGAACTGGCAGGCGAAGTTGCCCTGCCCGCCACCGATGTGCGCCAGATACTGATCAACCTGCTGCTGAACGCGATCCAGGCCGCCCATGAAGGCGGCCACGTCGCCTGTAACATCGGGCTCAAAGACCGGGAACTGGTCATCTCGATCTCCAACGACGGCAAACCGCTGACGGACGAACAGATGACCCACCTGTTCGAGCCTTTCGCCACCACCAAGGAAACCGGACATGGGCTCGGCCTGTGGGTCACCTACCAGATCGTACAGCAACTGGGTGGCAGCATTGCCGCCGAAAACGAGCCCGGTACCGTCCGTTTCACCGTGCGGCTACCCCTGGAGCGACAATCATGAGTACATCCCCCGCCCGTATCTGCCTGATCGAGGACGACGAAATCATGGGTGAAGCGCTGATGGAGCGCTTCGAAATGGAAGGCTACGCCTGCGACTGGTTCCGCACCGGGCAGGAAGCACGGCTGACGCTGGCCAGCAAGCGCTACCAGGTGGCGATCAGCGATATCCGTTTGCCCGACATCAACGGTCAGGTGTTGTTCGAGGAACTGCTGGCCGACGGCATGGCGCTACCGCCGTTCATCTTCATCACCGGTTTCGGCGCGATCGACGACGCGGTGCGCCTGCTCAAGCTGGGGGCGGAGGACTATCTGACCAAACCATTCCAGGTCAACGTCCTGCTCGATAAAATCCGCAATCTCTGCCAGCGCGGCCAAACCCCGCTGGGCGAAGCGTTCGTACTTGGCATTTCCAGTACCATGCGCGAAATCGAGGCGATGCTGGCACGAGTTGCAACCAGCTCAGGAACAGTGCTGATTACCGGCGAATCCGGTGTAGGCAAGGAAAGAGTCGCTCGCGCCCTGCACGACTTGCGTGACCCGCAGGACAAGCGCCCCTTCATCGCCGTCAACTGCGGCGCGCTGGCCGAATCCCTGCTTGAGGCGGAGTTGTTCGGCTACGAAAAAGGCGCCTTCACCGGCGCCAACCGGGAGAAAAAAGGCTATTTCGAACAGGCTCATGGGGGCACCCTGTTCCTCGACGAAATCGGCGACATGCCGCTCGCGATGCAGGTCAAGCTGTTGCGCGCTATCCAGGAGCGCACCATCGTGCGGGTGGGAGGTGAAAAGCCGATACCGGTGGAGATCAGGTTGGTCTGCGCCACCCACCAGGATCTGATAAAAATGGTGAAACGGGGGGAATTCCGCGAAGACCTTTACTATCGAATCCACGTCATCCATATCCCCGTCCCACCGCTGCGCGAACGCCTGGAGGACATCCTGTGGTTGGCTGAGCGCTTCCTGGAAGAATTCGCTGCCGAATCCAGAGCGCAGCACAGCTTTCACCCTGCTGCAACGCAGGCCTTGGTGACTTTTTCATGGCCCGGCAACGTACGCGAACTGCGTAACTGCATCGAACGCGCCTGCATCCTCTCCCCCAACCCCGTACTCACGGCCAAGGATCTTTTCGGCCAGGCGCTGTCTTCCAACGAACAAGAAGAAGCGACGGTAGGCAGCCTTACCCATCACCTCCGTACCACCGAACGACACTACATCGAACAGGCGCTAACAGCCCACCAGTGGCGCATCAAGGAAACCGCCGCCGCCCTCGGCATTACCCGCAAGAACCTGTGGGAGAAGATGAAAAAACTCGAAATTTCAGCACCGGAAGAAGGTACATAAATATTCCAAGCCTTCCTGCTTGTTTAACGCAGCCGAGTCAATGCCATAGCAGCACCCTGTTCCTGAATGAAATTGGTGACATGCCGGCCACCATTCAGACTGAAGGCTTGGAATCCTTCGCGGGATGGTTCAGCTTCCAGGTTTCCATGCATCCCAAGCCGCAGAAGTGGGCGGTGTAGTCGGCGCCTTCAAAAGTCAGCGCCGCACTTGGCGGAATTTCGGCCTTGCAGAGATCACAGGTCAATGGGACACAAACATCGTCTTCCGAACAGGAGCTAATTGACGCACCGGTTTGGGCCTTGAGTTGCATGATTCACCTCCTCCAGATTCTTTATTTATAGCAAATTTGACCCCTGTAATGCCGAATAATTCAACCCCTGTAGCCAACTCATGACGGGTTCACTACTCGCAAAAATCAATCAGCGGTTGATTTTTGTCCTAGCTAGAACTATTATGCTTCTAACTAGGACTTGTTATTGACCATGAACCCCACTCCATTCCTGCCCGCCCTGCGTGAATTGGCCAGCGCCTACCAGGCTTTCGAGGCCTATTCGGCAGCACATATCCGCACCCTCGACCTGACCCCAGCCCAGTTCGACATCATCGCCACGCTCGGCAATACGCCGGGCATGCCGTTCAAGGAGCTGGGCGAAAAGACACTGATCACCAAGGGGACGCTCACCGGCGTGGTCGACCGTCTGACCGACAAAAAACTGGTGCAGCGCGTCGCCTCCCCCAGCGACGGCCGCAGCCAGACCGTGCAACTGACCCCACAGGGGGAAGACCTGTTCGAGCGCATCTTCCCGGACCACCTGGCTCATTTGCAGCGCGCTTTCGTCGGACTCTCGCCGGATGAACTGGCCAACCTGGAGAAGTCTCTGCGCCGCCTGCGCGAGGCGCTGGTCAGCGCACGCAACAGCATGAACCTTAACGGCGATTAACCACGAATGACACGAATGTTCACGAATAAACACGAATTGTTAGAGACAAACATCGCACCACCAAACAGGCAAACCCAAAAAGCGGGTCTAATCCACTGATTATTCGTGAACATTCGTGTTTAATTCGTGCAAATTCGTGGTTAATCTTTTTATATGATGAAAGAAACGCCATGACATCCCCAGCCCGCTACACCGGAACAGCCATCAGCCTGCACTGGCTGGTCGCTTTCCTGATTCTCGCCGCCTTCCCGCTCGGCCTCACCATGAGCGACCTGGCTCTATCGCCGCTCAAACTCAGGTTGCTCAGCTATCACAAGTGGCTGGGCGTCACCGTATTCCTGCTCACCGCGGCACGCCTGGCTTGGCGCGCAACCCACACCCCGCCGCCATTGCCTTCCACCATGCCGGCCTGGGAGCGATACGCCGCGCACGGGCTGCATCACCTGCTGTATGTGCTGCTGTTCGCGATTCCGCTCAGCGGTTGGCTGATGAGCTCGGCCAAGGGTTTCCAGACCGTATACCTGGGCGTGCTGCCGCTGCCCGACCTGATCGGCAAGGACAAGGCGTTGGGGGATCTTCTCAAGGAAGTACACCGGCTGCTGAACTACGGGATGCTGGGACTGGTTATCGCCCACGTCGGCGCCGCGCTCAAACACCATTTTATCGACCGCGATGGCATCCTCGCCCGGATGCTGCCTTTCCTCGACAAGGAGAAATCCCTATGATCCGCCTGCTTGCCATCCTCAGCCTGCTCTCTTCCAGTTTCGCCGACGGCGCCGAACTGAGCGCCGTACAGCTCGACCAAAGCAGCATCGCTTTCGTTTCCAGACAGATGAACGTGCCGGTCGAAGGTGCCTTCAAAAAATTCACCGCGCAAATCAACATCGACCCGGCCAGACCCGAAGCCGGTCGCGCCCGGATCGAGCTCGACCTGGCCAGCATCGACGCAGGCAGCACCGAGGCAAACGACGAAGTCAAAAGCAAAAGCTGGTTCAACACCCGCGAATTCCCCAAAGCGAGCTTTGTCTCAAGCGCGGTCAAGGCGCTCGGCGACGGCCGCTTCGAAACTTTCGGCAAGATGACCATCAAGGGCAAGACCCTGGAAACGCGTGCTCCTTTCACCCTCAAACAAGAAAAGGGCGTCCTGATTCTGGACGGAGCCTTTCCGCTGAAACGCCTAGATTACGGCATCGGCTCCGGCGTGTGGAGCGACACCTCGGTGGTTGCCGATGAAGTCCTGGTCAAGTTCCATTTCGTCTTGAAGTAGTCCCCACCCTCAACAGGAGAAATACCATGAAAAAACTCGCCATGCTCGCCGTTGCCGCTTCCCTGTCATCCGCCGCTTTCGCTGCGACGGAAACCTATGTCATCGACGGCACGCATACCTTCCCGCGCTTCGAGTACAACCACCTGGGCTACTCCACCCAGGTCAGCCGCTTCGACAAAACCAGCGGCAAGATCACCCTGGACCGAGCCGCCAAGACCGGCTCTGTCGATGTGGTGATCGATGCCAAATCCGTGGATACCGGCTATGCGCTGTTCAATGAGCACATCCAGGGCGAGGATTACTTTTATACCGCGAAGTACCCGACCATCACCTTCAAGTCCAGCAGCATGAAATTCGATGGCGACAAACTGGTCGCCGTGGATGGCGACCTGACCGTCAAGGGCGTGACCAAGCCGGTGACGCTCACCGTGACATCCTTCCACTGCATGCCCCACCCGATGCTCAAGAAAGACGCCTGCGGCGCCAACGCCACCACCAAAATCAAGCGTTCCGAATTCAACGCCGAGAAAAGCGCTCCCTACGTGAGCGACGAAGTGACCCTGACCATCCCCGTCGAGGCAGTCAAGGAATAAGCGGCAGCCGACAATATTGGTTCCCACGATTTTCAGCAGGTCATCATCTTAAAAAGGAGTTTTACAATGTCAGGCAAGCAACCCGTTATCGCCCAAAAATCCCCCTTTGCCGTGGAAGTCGAAGCCGGCAAGAGCTACTGGTGGTGTTCCTGCGGCAAAAGCGCGACACAGCCGTTTTGCGATGGCAGCCACCAGGGCAGCGATTTCGCTCCTGTTGAACACAAGGCAGAAAAAGCGGGCACGGTTTATTTTTGCGGCTGCAAGCATAGCGCCAGCGGCGTAACCTGCGACGGCAGCCACCAGAAGCTCTAATTCCATTTCAAATCAAACTGTAAAAGAACAGTTTATCCACAGATTGACACGGATTAACACAGATAAAACAAATGGATGAGCATAAGCCGTTTGCTACTCGAAGAGAGTCTATAGGCTTTACGTCCTCTGCTAATACGACCTGATTCTGTGTACATCCGTGTACATCCGTGTACATCTGTGGATAGCAGCGTTTTTTAGGTTTAAAAATGCAATCGCTATTCCATCACCGGCGGCAACTGCGCGGTGAGTGCGTTCTTTTCCACCGTCACGGTGCCCAGCAGCGCGAAACCGAGCAGCTTTCCATCCGCACTGCGAAACAAAGCCCTGACGCCATCGTCCACTTCCTCAACCTGCCACTCGCCATGCACACCCATATCCGGCGGCGACACCACGGCCGGGCAGGCCGGGGTTTTCACCACCACCGGCATGGCCGGGTAGCGCGCCTGGGTAGCGGTGCCGGCCAGGGTAGGGGCCAAGGCGCGCGCCGCCTGCATGATCGGCATCACGAACGGCAGCACCCTGCCCTCCACTTCCGCGCAATCGCCCAGGGCGTAGACATCCTCGTCACTGGTCTGCAACGAAGCATTCACCACGATGCCGCGATTGACCTTGATCCCCGCAGATTCTGCCAGTGCGTTCCGCGGCCGCAGCCCGACCGCCGACAGCACCACGTCGGCCGCCAGGGTTACTCCGTTGGACAGCGTCATGCGGAACCCTTCACCGGCGTGTTCCACCTGCTGGGTGGTCGTGCCGAGGTGGAAGATTATCCCCGCCGCTTCCAGCTTGCGCTGCATGAATGCCGCGGAGGCAGGCGGCAACAAGCGCCCCAGCGGCTGCGGGGCAAGATCGATGACATGCACGTTGTAGCCGGCCCCGACGAGGTCATTGGCAAACTCGCAGCCGATCAGCCCGGCACCGAGAATGGCGATATCCTTCTTCCCCTCGATGGCCTCGCGGAAGCGCCGGTAGTCGGCATGATCGTTCACCGACAACACCGCATCCGCCCCGTCGCCGTGCAGCGGCAAACGGATGGGGTCGGCGCCCATGGCCAGCACTAGCTTGCCGTAAGGCACCGTTTCGCCATTCACCGTCAACTGCTTCCGCGCGACATCGATAGCCGTCACCCTGGCGTGCGCACGAATCTCCAGCTTGAGCTCCTCCGCCATCTGGACGGAACTTTTGCCGAGCAACGCATCGGCATCCTTCTTCTGGGCAAACGCATTGGAGAGCATGGGCTTGGAGTAGAACCCGCCGTGATCCGATGAAAGCATTACCAGGGGCGCCTCGCCGTCCAGCTTGCGGAACTCGCGGGCCACGGTGAAGCCCGCAAGCCCGCTGCCGATAATGACCACGGGCGGCTGGTTCATGATCAGATCTCCACCATTTCGAAGTCGGCCTTGGCGACGCCGCACTCAGGGCAGGCCCAGCTCTCCGGCACATCTGCCCAGCGCGTGCCGGCAGGAATACCTTCCTTCGGATCACCCACGGTTTCGTCGTAAACAAAGCCACATACGATACATTTCCATACTTTCATTTTCAGCTCCTTGATAATCATTAAATGGTCAGGTTATTTCACCCTAAAAAAACTCAGTTGAACCGCAGAGACGCAGAGGCGCTGAGAAAAAACAATGAGTTATAGCATTGCACGACCTCACCCATTTGGAGAGACAGAAAATTGTTGTAACCCACTTATTCCTCTGCGTCTCCGCGCCTCTGCGGTTAAGCAATTGCCGTTGTTAGGTTCACTTCAATCTTGGCCAACGTATCGCGGTAGTGGTTGGCGTGCTTCTCTTCTACCTTGGCCAATGCCGCAAAGCGCTTGGCGGCTTTCTCCAGAGTGACCCTGAACTGGTGGGCATGCTCCCTGGATTCGGCAATCTGCTCGTCGATTTCCGCCACCGCAGCCTGGTTGCCTTCTTCCACAGCGGTATGGCGGAAGGACGGGTACATCTCGGTGTATTCGTGAGTCTCGCCGGCAATCGCCATTTCCAGGCACCTGGCGGGCGTCATGGACCCTGCCGGGTAGAGCAGATCAAGATGTCCCAAAGCATGCTGCACTTCCTGGGCAGCAGTTTCCTCGAACACCCTGGCAGTCACCACATCGCCTGCAGCGCGGCAAACTTTGGCAAAGAACAGGTACTTGGTGTGAGCCATCGATTCGCCGGCAAAGGCGGCTTCAATATTCTGGATCGTGGTTGGCGCTTGCATCTGGTTTCTCCTTTACGGTTTTAATCATCGTGCGTTGAGTACACGATTCGCATGGTAGAGAAACGCAGAAGATAGGTCTAATTGATTGTTACGATATATGTGATAGCCATTAACTATGATGCCGCTTGCGACACAACAGCGGGTTCGTCCAGCTTGCTCACGCTCGGCAAATTGCAGGCCAGGATCGCCTGATACACCGCCTCCACCACCAGCGGGCGAGGAAAGCTCTTGCGCCACGCCAGCGCCACGCGGCGACTGGGAACGGGGGCAGCAAACGGGCGCACGGCAAGCAGGCGATTATGCTCGGGAATTGAATCCGCCGAGGTCGAGGGCAGCACGGTAATGCCCACCCCGGAAGCCACCATGTAGCGGATAGTTTCCAGCGAACTGCCCTCTAGCGTCTTCTGGATGCCGTTGCTGCCGCGGTTGAGCGCCGGGCATGCCTGCAGCACCTGGTCGCGAAAGCAGTTGCCGCTGGTCAGGAGTAGCACATCCTCCTCACCCACCAAGGCGGCGGGGATTTCCTCGTTTTTGAGCCAGGCATGACCGTTCGGCAGAACGATGCGAAACGGCTCGTCGTACACGGCCCGGGTGACAATACCGGCTTCGGCAAAGGGCAACGACAGAACCACCAGATCCAGCTCGCCGCGCCTGAGGAGATCAGCCAGCTTGAGCGTGTAATTTTCCTGGATCAGCAACGGCATCTGCGGCGCCCGCTCGCGCAGGATCGGAATCAGCTCCGGCAGGAGATAAGGCCCGATGGTATAAATGGCGCCCAGACGCAGCGGCCCCACCAGTTGGTCCTTACTCTGCGAAGCGATGCGCTTGACCCCTTCCGCCTCCTCCAGCACGCGATGAGCCTGGGCCACGACCTGTTCGCCGAGGGGTGTCAGCGATACCTCGCTAGCGCCGCGCTCGAACAAAGTTACCCCAAGCTCCTCTTCCAGCTTGCGCACCGCCACGCTCAAGGTCGGCTGGCTGACGTGGCAGGCTTCCGCCGCACGGCCAAAGTGTCGCTCACGAGCGACGGCGACGATATATTTAAGTTCAGTGAGGGTCATATCTGTATTCAGCGCGAACAAGCATAAACCCGCCGGGAATCGCTACGATAGCTAGTTTACAGCGTTGCTGTTCACCCATTTCAAAGTTCTTCGCCAACTTCTGATCAAAATCTAAGCATTTTCCCTATTGTGCAAAAGGTTTTTTAGTTGCATCTTATCAAATGTTACATACAGTTAATAAACTATCTCTATTGAGATGACAACACGCCTCAAAAAGCAGATAAATCCGCCTCCATCAAATATTTAAGAAAATGGAAAACTTGGAAATGTCATGAGCGACGACACCAAAAAGCAACGTGTCGACGATCTCGAAAAACGAACCAAGCTGGAACTGATCGACGAAATTTCACAGTCCGAGCTGCGGTTAATGAACTGCGAAGCGCACATGCTGCACAAGTTGAAGGCGCACCAGATCCAGCTGGAAATGCAGATCCTCGATCTGCGAAAAACTCAGGATCAGATGGAAGAAGCGCGTGACCGCTATGCCTATCTTTACGATTTCTCCCCAGTCGGCTGCTTAACCCTGAACGAAGACGGCTGCGTGCTGGAAACCAACCGAACCGCCACCATTCTTCTCGATCAGGAACGTGCAAACGTGGTTGGAAAGCCTTTTGCGGACTGGCTTGCCCCGGGCGAGACCGGGCAGTTCCTTGCACACTTGAATCAGGTGCTCTCTTCCACGAGCAACGTGGTTATCGAGACAAAAATCATGGCCGCCGGAAAATTACGCGACATAAGACTGGAAAGCTCGGCCAGCCATGATGCCACAGGCAGAAGCCGCAACTGCCGGACGGTGATGACCGATATCACCCTATTCAGGCAGGCCGAAATGCGCACCAAAAAACTGCTGCAGGAGAACCGCCGCCTGACTCGGCGCTTGTTCACCGTGCAGGAGCTCGAACGCCGCCATCTCTCACGCGAGTTGCACGACGAACTGGGACAATGGCTGACCGCGATCCAGGCTGATGCACAGTCGATCCACTGCGTGTCCATCAAGAATCCGGATACCTGTGCAAACTGCGAGGAAAGCGCGCAAGCCATCGTCAGCGGCGCCGACCAGATTCACCATGTGGTTCGCCGCATCCTGCGCCGCCTGCGCCCGGTTGTGCTAGACCAACTCGGCCTGGCAGACAGCCTGGAGGAGATAGTCGGCCAATGGCGCACCCACCACCCGGATGTCTACTGCGAGCTTACGCTGGAAGGCGCTCTAAATGACCTGAACGAGGTCACCAATATTACGCTGTACCGTACCGTTCAGGCGGCGCTAGCCAACATCTCCAGCCATGCGGGTGCCAGTCAGGTATCCATCCGCCTGCGCCGCGAACCTGACCATATCCTGCTGTCGATAGCAGACAACGGCCAGGGAATGAATATGAATATGCATCTGCCCAGCATGGGACTGGGATTACTGGGGATGCGGGAACGCGCAATTGCCGCGGAAGGGGAATTTTCCTTCACTAGCAAGCCCGGGCAGGGCGTGCGCATCGATGTCAAACTACCGCTGACCCAATCGGAGCATGATAAATGAATCTTCCCGTTTCGAAGACAAAAGACATCATCACGGTGATGTTGATCGACGACCACCCGGTAGTGCTGGATGGCTACTGCCGCCTGCTGGACAAGACACCCGGCATCAAGGTGGTGGCGAAAGCCAGCGACGGCGAAACGGCATGCGAACTCTATCAGAAACACCTGCCGGACGTGGCGATACTCGACCTCAACATGCCGGGCATCGGCGGACTGGAAACCCTGCGCCGAATCCGGGCTAAAAATCCGGAGGCGCGCATTCTGGTGTTCACCATGCATGACAGCGCAACCCTGATTCTGCGATTGATGGAGGCGGGCGCCATGGGTTATATCACCAAGCAGTCCGGCGTTAAACAAATGGTGGATGCGGTACGGGAGGTCGCCAAGGGCAACCTGTTCGTCGACCCCAAATACATCCCCAGCCTCATGCGCTGGCGCACAAACCCGCCCGATGACCCGATACGCTCACTTTCAGTGAGGGAGTTCCAGCTTTTCCAGTTGCTGGCGGAAGGCCATTCGGTCATCGAAATCGCCGAAATCCTCTCCATCAGCCCAAAAACCGCTGGGGTCCATCATACCAACATCATGAAAAAGCTGGACGTCCAGAATACCGTCCAGCTTGTCAGGCTGGCCATCCAACAGGGCATCATCCAGCCCTGATCCGACCGAACCAGCCGCTCGATGCCAAGCAGGAAAAATCAGGTTTCATAATATCGTCATAAATCTGCTTTACTCTCTTGATCACGCCTGATCACACGCCATAAAACCGCCGTTATGTTGCGACGCACAACGCGTGCAAAGTTAAGGCGAATACCCCCACAATCAATAAGCATTTGTTTTAGTAGCGATTACGAATTGTGCTTATATATTTGACCTTCTGATTGCATTACATTTACAACTCGTCACCAATAACGATGCCGCGCCAGTGCTTCAATACCGGCCCGGCACCGGATAATTTGTATCATGGAGGTTACAACGTGCAATTACATCAGGCCCATGATTGCGACCATGCAGACGACTCGATAAGTTTGCGCAATACCTTGGTGCGGGAAGTTCACCATCGCATCAAAAACCATCTTCAGGGCGTAGCCGGGTTGTTGCGCCAGCATGCCAACGAACACCCGGAAATACGACCCATCATGGATACAGCCATCACACAAATACAGGCCGTGGCGGCTATCCACGGATTGCAGGGCAAACAGGCGGGCAGCCGGGTCAACTTGTGCGACATGGTATCCAGCATCGCCAGCACCGTGGGCGATCTGACCAACGCCCAAATCGTGCCCAGCATCATGGCGGATTCAGCCATGCCGGCGCAGATATCGGAAAGCGAAGCAGTAGCCATCGCTCTGATCCTGAACGAGCTGATCATGAATGCAGTCAAGCATTCCCCCATCAGAGAAGAAAGCAGAAGAATTATCCGGATTGGCGTAACGAGTGCCCGCAAGGCCGCCCAGGTCAGAATTTTCAACCAGGGAAAACTGCCCCTCGGGTTCAATTTCGAGCGCAGCCAGGAAACCGGCAACGGTCTCAGCCTGGTCCACTCCTTGCTGCCCGTGGAAGGCGCCAGTCTGAGGATCATGGCTGCCAACGGTGGCGTGGAAACGGTGCTGGACGTATCTCCGCCGATTGTAGTACCGCACTGAAGGGAGATGACCGATGCAACAGAATGAAATGTTCAGAGATAGTACGCAGCAGCATAAAACCCGTGTATTGGTGGTCGACGACGACCGCCTGGTGCTTGCGACACTGGCCAAAGGCCTTCGCCAGTGGGGCTACGAAGTTGCCGAGGCTGCGTCCGGCGAGACCGCCCTGAAGCTTGCGCTGGAAACGAACCCGGACGTGGTCCTGCTCGACGTGAACATGCCCAGGATCTCGGGCCTGGAGGTAGCAAAATCGCTGCGCGCCCAGACCATGATCCCATTCATCTTCCTGACAGCCTACGGCGATGCAGACATCGTCAAACAGGCCACCGAACATGGCGCCATGGGTTACCTCGTCAAGCCGGTCGACATCTCGCAAATCGTTCCGGCCATCGAGGCTGCGCTCGCCCGCGGCAAGGAATTGGGCCAGCTGCGTGAAACCGAGACGCAGCTCAGCACCGCTCTGGCAAACAGTCGGGAAACCAGCATAGCGGTCGGCATCCTGATGGAACGCGAACACCTCGATCGTCACAGTGCGTTTGATGTCCTGCGGGATTACGCCCGTTCGCAACGACGCAAGATTAAAGATGTTGCAGAGGAACTGATACGGGCCATCGAATTCGCCAACCAGATGCAGCCCATGAAACCCAGTGAAACAGGCATCACCGCCGAACAGAAAGTGTCGTCCAGACGGTAATCTACCAAGAATTTAACCTTAAAACCTCTTTTATCCACAGATAAACACGGATTAACACAGACAAAACAATGTGTTGTTGAGGATTTTCACCTCACCCAAAAGGTGATTGGAATGAGAATGGTAACTCATTGATAATCTGTGTATATCTGTGTTAATC
>NZ_DATKTK010000045.1:0-38904 GCF_035531155.1 Sulfuricella sp.
AATCTGGTGCGCCGTGTCCACCTACGTGCTGATCGCCATCGTTAAAAAGGAGCTTCATCTCAATGCCTCGCTCTACACTTTGCTACAGATTTTGTCGGTCTCGGTTTTTGAGAAAACCCTTATTTCATGCGCCTTGCAGCCAGATACCACCAGAACTATTGCGACACAACCAAGCAACCAAATGATTCTGTTCGATTTTTAACCGGACACTAGTGATTTCGGGAAGGCGAAAGTGGGCCCGATCGCATACGTGTCCAAGGCTCTTCGATCATTGTGTCACCACAACCAATTAGGGGCTCAATCCCAAGTCTTATTGAGGCGAACGTCGAAGAGGTGCACAAGATCGTAGCCCTATTCATGAACCATGATCAGGGCTTTGCAAAGACCATAGCTAGTTGGGTTAACAAAGATGCGGAAGATGCAGGCTAACCCGGCGGTGCAGGGTACGCTATGCCAACCCCTCATAAACCACATGCCCCTCCACCAACGTATATCTAACCTTCCCCTGTAACTCCATCCCCAGAAACGGCGTATTCCGCCCCTGGCTCTTGAGCGAGCCCGGCTCCACCTTCCAGTACTGCTCCGGATCGAAGATGCATACATCGGCAGGCTGTCCCGCACCCAGGTGACCGTTGTTCAGAGCCAGAACCCGTGCCGGTTCGGCGCTGACCCTGGCGATGGCGACGGACAGGGAAACCCCCATCTCCTTCGCCCATTTCAGCGTCAGCGGCAGCAGCAACTCCAGGCCGGTGGCGCCGGGTTCGGCTTCGGCGAAGGGCAGCAGCTTGGCATCGTCGTCCACCGGGGCATGGTCGGAGCACAGGGCATCGACCGTGCCGTCGGCGAGCGCCTCGCGCAGCGCATCGCGGTCGCGCTGGCTTCTGAGCGGCGGAATCAGGTGACAGTTGGCGTCGAAGAAGCCGATGTCCATTTCGCTCAGGTGGGCGTGGTGGATGGCGACGTCGCAGGTCACCGGCAGGCCTTCCGCTTTCGCCGCGCGGATCAGGGCCACGCCTTCGCGGCTGGACAGGCGGCAGATGTGGACACGAGCGCCGGTTTCTCGGGCCAGGGTGAGGATGCCGGCGAGGGCGATGGTTTCGGCGCAGGAAGGAATCGCCGGCAGTCCGAGCCGGGTGGCGACTTCGCCGTCGTGGGCGACGCCGTCGCGGGCGATGAAGGCGTCCTGCGGACGCAGCCAGACGGTGAAGCCGAAGGTTGCGGCATACTGCATGGCGTGCAGCAGCACATTGGTGTCGGTGAGCGGCACATCGGCGTGGGAGAAGGCGATGCAGCCGGCGTCGTGGAGCTCGGCCATTTCGGTCAGGCGCTCGCCGGCCAGCTTCTGGGTAAGCGCGCCGAGCGGATAGACCCGCGCCTTGTTCAGGCTCTTGGCACGGTGCTTGAGCATTTCCACCAGTCCCGGCTCGTCCAGCGGCGGGTCGGTGTCGGGCGGGCAGACCAGGCTGGTGACGCCGCCCGCCACCGCCGCCAGCATCTCGGATTCGAGCGTGGCCTTGTATTCGTAACCCGGCTCGCGCAAGCGGGCCGACAGATCGACCAGGCCGGGACAGACCACCAGGCCGGTGGCGTCGATCACGCGGTTGGCATTGAAGCCCTCGGGCATGGCGCCGATGGCGGCCACTTTGCCGGCGGCGATGAACACGTCCTGCTGTGCATCGATATTGTTTTTCGGGTCGATCAGTCTGCCGTTCTTGATGTGGATTTTCATTGCTTGTTCCCCGCCCCGCTACCCATCAGTATGCTCATCACCGCCATCCGCACCGCGATGCCGAACGTCACCTGCGACAGGATCACCGACTGCACGCCGTCGGCGACGGAGGATTCGATTTCCACGCCGCGGTTCATCGGGCCGGGATGCATGACGATCGCGTCAGGCCGCGCCAGCGCCAGCTTCTCGGCGGTCAGGCCGTAATACTTGAAGTACTCCTGGGCGGAGGGCAGCAGGGCGCCGCGCATGCGCTCGTTCTGCAGGCGCAGCATGATGATCACATCGACATCCTTCAGTCCCTTCGCCATGTCGTGGTAAATCTGCACCCCCATGCGTTCGGCACAGGCCGGGATCAGGGTCTTGGGCGCGATCACGCGCACTTCCGGCACGCCCAGCGTGGTCAGCGCATGGATCTGCGAACGCGCCACGCGCGAGTGCAGCATGTCGCCGACGATGGCCACGCGCAGGCTGGTCAGATCCTTCTTGTAATGGCGGATGGTGAACATGTCGAGCAGCCCCTGGGTAGGATGGGCGTGGCGCCCGTCGCCGGCATTGACGACGTGGATGTGCGGCTCGACGTGGCGCGCGATCAGGTGCGGCGCGCCGGACTGGCCGTGGCGCACGACGAACATGTCCGCCTGCATCGCCGCCAGGTTGTCGACGGTGTCGAGCAGGGTTTCGCCCTTGCTGGTGCTGGACGCGCCGACATTGAGGTTGATCACGTCGGCAGACAGCTTCTTGGCGGCGATCTCGAAAGTGGTGCGGGTGCGCGTGCTGGGCTCGAAGAACAGGTTGAAGATCGCCTTGCCCTGCAGCAGCGGCACCTTCTTCACCTCGCGCTCGGGGATGTTGAGGAAGGAGGAAGCGGTGTCGAGAATGTGCCGCAAGGTCGCCGCGGGCAGGCCCTCGATGGTGAGCAGATGCTGCAGCTCGCCGTTCTTGTTGAGTTGGGGATTGTTCTTCATGGCATTTTATAGTCCTGAGTGCAAAGTTATGTAGGTTGGGTTAGGCGCGGCTTTTTGCGCCGTAACCCAACAAACCTAAAACATTCACCAAAAGTAGGCGCCTCTAGGCGAAACCCACAGTTTGAAGGAAGATTGGGTTTGTTGGGTTACGCGATAAAACCGCTAACCCAACCTACATTTTTAGGCATTGCCTGTTATAGCCCATCCAGATAAGACTGCAATATCCGCTGCGCTGCGACCTGGTCCAGCACCGCCTTCTGCTTGCGGCCGCGCACCCCGGCTTCGTTCAGATCCTCGCTCGCCGCGGTGGAGCTATGGCGCTCGTCCACCAGCACCACCTTGAGGCCGAAGCGGCCTTCCATCTGGTGCGCGAAGCGCCGGCAGCGCGCGCTCATTTCGTGCTCCACGCCGTCCGCGTGGGCAGGCAACCCCACTACCACCAGCGCCGGCCGCCATTCCTTGAGCAGCGCCTCGATCGCGCCGAAGCGCTGGTCGTTGCTTTCTCCCAGTACCGTCGTCAAGGGATGCGCCAGCCCCAACTCCAGTTCGCCCACCGCCACACCGATGCGCTTGATGCCGAAATCGAAGCCCAACACCGTGCCGCGCTGAGGCGGGGGAGGGGTGAGGGGCAATGGGTGATGGACCCCGTCTTTTACCGGGTCACTCATTTCCCATTACTCATTACCGGCTTCAAGCATGCCCCGCCTCATCGGCCAGGCTGGCGAGGTCTACGCCCAGCAGTTGCATTGCTGCGGGCAGGCGCTGCTCCCAGGGCAGGTCGAAAATGATCGCCGCCGAAGCCGGCACGGTGAGCCAGGCATTTTGCGCCAGCTCCTGTTCCAGTTGCCCCGCCGCCCAGCCGGCATAACCCAGCGATACCAGCAGCTTGTATGGACCTTGTCCGCGACCGACCGCTTCCAGTATGTCTTTCGAAGTCGTCAGGGCGACGCTTTCGTTCACCGCCATGGTCGACATCCACTCTCCGACCGGCTGGTGCAGGACGAAGCCGCGATCCATCTGCACCGGGCCGCCGAAGTGCACCAGCTCCTCCGCATGCTGTTCCGATTCGAGCTCGATGCCGACCTGATCGAGCAGCATCTTCATGGTCATCTCGATCGGCTTATTGATCACCACGCCCAGCGCCCCCTGCTCGGAGTGTTCGCAGACATAGGTGAGGGATTTGGCGAAATAGGGATCGGTCATGGCGGGCATGGCGATCAGGAAATGGTCGGTCAGATTGACGTTTTTCATGGTTTCATTATGTCACTCAAGCGCCCTAGTCGGCAAAAGCTGCAGCAGTGTCCAACTGGTCGGCGCGGGTAAAGGTCCAGGTGCGCACGATGCCGAGAATATCGGTGTCCTTGCGAATGTCTTCGGGGAAGGCCGCATAGGGCGCCGCCAGGTTGACGATACGGATGGCCGCCTCGTCCAGTTCCTTGTGGCCAGAGGAGCGCTTCACCTCGACGCGCTCGACGCTGCCATCGGCCTTGATATTGACGATGAGCTGCAGGCTGCCATAAATTTTTTGCCGCTTCGCTTCTTCAGGGTAATTCAGGTTGCCGACTTTTTCCACCTTGATCCGCCAATCCTCGGCGTAGCGTGCGAAGCGGTATTCCTGGGTGCGCGCGCCGACGAAGTTGCGCTTGGGCTTTTTCTGGTAGGCCTCCCAGTCCCGCGAAATCTGCGCTTCCAGGCGGGCGGCCTCAAGGCTGCGCATCGCCAGGTCGGAGCCCGACTTTTCTGTCGGCGCTTCGGCGGGCTTAACCTTGGCCGGAATCGGCTCGACGTGTTGAGTCGCTTTGACTTGGGTCATCAGGAGCCGGGCCTGCTGCTCCATCTGGCTGACTTGCTGCTTTTTCTGTGCGACTTCCGACTCCTGCTGGCGCCGGTCCAGCACCGGCAGCGGGCTTTTGGCCTGGCGCTCGGCATCGGTGTTTCCGCCGCCGTCGAGATTGGCCTGCGCCAGGGCATCGGCCTTGACCGGCCGGGAGGAGGATTTGCTGTTGACCAGCACCACTTCGAGGGAGGTGGCAATGCCCGATTTTTTCATCTCCGGCGCCTTGAAGGTCACGCCGAACACCACCAGCAAATGCAGGGTGATGGAAATCAGCAGCACCAGTCCGAGGCGATCGGACTGGTTCAGCCGCGCGTAGCGGCCCAGAGGAATGGAAGCGCGAGGAGTGTTCAAGGCGCAGCCAGTTTAGCCGAAATAATCTGCCGAATCATCCTAAAGGCGATAATTGCTTAACCGCAGAGGCGCGGAGGCGCAGAGGCGCAGAGAAACAAATGGGTTACAGTAATTTTCCGCCTCTCCAAATGGGTGAAGTTGCATAACGCCATAACTCATGGTTTTTCCTCCGCGTCTCTGCGTCTCTGCGTCTCTGCGGTTCAATAGTTTTTTCTAGAATCATTGCTCCAGGGGGCCGACATACCGGCATAGACACGTCACTTCGAGCAGGTCCACCTTCGACACCTCGATCGCCACCCGGCTGCCTGCCGGCACTTCGGGCAGCAATGGCACGCGGGTGAACAGCGGCAGGTGGTCGAGCTTGACCAGGTTTTCCTTCACCACCACCGCGCCGGTTTCGCTGACCTGTTCCTGCAGCAGCCAGCGCAAACACCAGTAGCGTTCCATCTGGTCCTGGATGTTGCCGTAGGCTTCGTAGGCCAGATCGAAATCGCGCATGGCGATCAGCAGCCGCTCGTCGCGGTTGCCGTAGGGAGCCGGCTTGCCTTCCAGCCGGGCGATAAGCTGGCGCTGGTTGACCAGGTCGACGTAGCGGCGCAACGGCGAACTCGACCACATGTAGTGCGACACGCCCAAGCCCTGGTGCGTGCCCGGCGACACGCTCATGCGCACCTTGCCGCCTTCCTGGTTGCGGTAGATGCCGGCATAGTCGGCTTCCGCCAGCTCCTTGCCCCAGGTGGCGTTGGTGTGGATCATCAGCTCCGACACCACCCGGTCGATGGGGGTGTCGCGGTGGCGCTCGGTAATGGAAACGCGATCATCCACCACCGCGAAATTGTAGTCCGGGAAATTCCGGCTGCTTTCTCCCTTGCCCCTGCCTTCCTTGAGCTTGGTGGTGAAATCCCACAGCAGCAGCAGCTCGTCCTTCCAGGCGTAATCGCCCTCCCGGCTGACCACGGTCACGCCGTTGAACACCGGCTCCAGCGCCTCGTGACGCAGGTTGGCGGCGATTTCGACGTGATCCAGCGCGCTTTCCTGGCCGACCACGGCGAATTCCGGCGTCACTTCGAGGTACAGCGACAGCGCGGGGCAACGGCGGCCTGCGGCCAGGGTGTAGCGTTCCACCAGGGCCTCCGGCAGCATGGTGATTTTCTGCCCCGGCATGTATACGGTGGACAGTCGCCGCGAGGCGATTTCATCGAGGCGGTCGCCCGGCGCGAAACCCAGTCCCGGCGCGGCGATATGGATGCCGATGCGCCAGTTTCCGTTATCCATACGCTTGATCGAGAAGGCGTCGTCGATTTCGGTGGTGGCGGCATCGTCGATGCTGAAGGCCATCGCATCGGAATGCGCGGGGTCGCCCATCGGTTGGGGGATCTCAATCTCGGGAAAACCGGTGCCTTCGGGGAAGTGTTCGCGCAGGAAGCGGTTCAGATGGTAGTCGCGGGCGGAAGGGATCGCGCCGCACCTGTCCAGCAGCTTCACCGGGTTGAGATTGGTTTCAGCGCACGCCTTGTCGAGCGCCTTGAATTCGAGCGTGTTCTTGTCCGGTGCATACAGCAGGGACTCCACGACTTGCGGGGTGAAACCTTCGGGCAGGCGTCCTGCGACCAGCTCCGCCACATGCGCCGCAATGGTCTCCGCCTGCTTGCGTTTCTTCTCCTCGGAAGCCAGCGCCGCCTTGAGGTTTTCCTCCGGCGCGGCCTTGTAGCGGCCTTTGCCTTTCTTGTAGAAATACATCGGCGCGGCATGCAGCTTCAGCGCCACCGCCGCCGCCTCGACCGGGGAAGGCGCATGGCCGTAGTACTCGCGTCCCAGGTCGGCGAAAGCGAATTCCTCGGCTCCGCAGCATTCCCACAGGAAAATCGGATCGAGTTCCGCCGCCGCCGTTTCGGCCGCCTCCATGAAGCCGGCGATGGGCGGCGCCTCGAAGCGCAGCAGCACGTTGGCGGCCTTGATCTTGGAGCGCTTGCCGTGGGGTGTTTCCACCTGCAACGACGAGGTGTTGTCGGCCATGACGCTGGCTACCTTGATGGCGCCGTCTTCTTCGTAAAGGATGTTCATTTAAGTTGTTTTACCGCAAAGGACGCAAAGGTACGCAAGGGAAAACAAAGGATCTCGCGTTTCCTTCGCGTACCTTTGCGTCCTTTGCGGTTAATTGAAAGACTTGGGTTTTCCCTGTCATGCCGCCAGAGCTGCCAGCAGTTTCTCATGCACGCCGCCGAAACCGCCGTTGCTCATCACCAGCACGTGGTCGCCGGGACGGGCGACGGCAGTCACGGCCGCCACCAGGCCGTCGAGGTCGTCGAAAGCCCGCGCCTTGTCGCCCAGCGGGGCCAGCGCGGCGGCGGCATCCCAGTCCAGGTTGGCGCCATAGCAGTACACCTGGTCGGCGTCTTTCAGGCTGCCGGGCAGCGCATCCTTCATCACGCCCAGCTTCATGGTGTTGGAGCGCGGCTCCAGCACCGCCAGGATGCGCGCTTCACCGACTTTGTGGCGCAGGCCGGCGACGGTGGTTGCGATCGCGGTGGGATGGTGGGCGAAGTCGTCGTAAACCGTGATGCCGTTCACCTCGCCGCGCACTTCCATGCGGCGCTTCACGTTCTCGAATTTTGCCAGCGCCTCGATGCCGAAACTGGCGGGTACGCCGGCGTGACGCGCGGCGGCGATTGCTGCCAGGGCGTTCATGCGGTTGTGCTCGCCGAGCAGCGACCAGTTCAGCGTACCCTGGAACTCTTCCTTGAAAGCCACTGTACCGGCAGCGCCGATCGTCCAGCCCTGCGCGGTGCCGAAACGCTCCACCGGGGTCCAGCAGCCTCGCGCGAGCACCCGGTCCAGGCTTGCCTCGCGCCCGTTGGCGACGACCAGTCCGTTGCCGGGCACGGTGCGCACCAGGTGGTGAAACTGGGTCTCGATCGCGGCCAGGTCGGGGAAGATGTCGGCGTGGTCGAATTCGAGATTGTTGAGCACGGCGGTGCGCGGGTGGTAGTGGACGAATTTGGAGCGCTTGTCGAAGAAGGCGGTGTCGTACTCGTCCGCTTCCACCACGAAAAACGGCGAGTCGGTGAGCCGGGCGGAGGCGCCGAAATTCTGCGGCACGCCGCCGATCAGGAAACCCGGCTGCAAGCCCGCATATTCCAGGATCCACGCCAGCATCGCCGAGGTGGTCGTCTTGCCGTGGGTACCGGCCACCGCCAGCGTCCACTTATCCTTCAGCACATGCTCGGCCAGCCACTGCGGGCCGGACACGTAGGGCAAGCCGCGGTTGAGGATTTCCTCCATCAGCGGATTGCCGCGCGACACCACGTTGCCGATCACGAACATGTCGGGTGCTAGCTTGACCTGCGCCGGGTCGAAGCCTTCGGTCAGGGCGATGCCCTGATCTTCCAGCTGCGTACTCATGGGCGGATAGACGCCGGCGTCGCAGCCGGTGACCTTGTGCCCGGCCTGCTTCGCCAGCACCGCGATGCCGCCCATGAAAGTGCCGCAGATGCCGAGTATGTGAATATGCATGAATAGCGATGGGTGATTGATTAACCGCCTATTATCCTAGAAAAAGCCTTTAACCACGAATTTACACGAATGAAACACGAATGTTCACGAATAATCAGTTAGTTAGCGCGGCAAACCTGATTCACCTGTTTGGCAACAAGATGATTGTCTCTAACTATTCGTGTTTATTCGTGAACATTCGTGTCATTCGTGGTTATTCGCCGTTTTTTTAAAAAAGGCTTTTTGACTGCCAGCTAAAACGCGGCCTGCATGGGTAACCAGGCCGCCGCGGGGGGAACGCCATACCATTCCCAGCTCTGGGCTGTCTGCAAGGCCGTACGGCGAACTCGCATCCAGACTTCATCCGGAAAAATTTTGAGGAAGCGCCCTATCGCCGCATAATCATCGGGCAACGCGGCGTCGGACCAGCCATTGGCGGAATGCCGGGCCAGCGCCACCGCGAGCGCGACACATTGGGTTCGCGGCAACTCGGCATGGGATTCATCCATCAGCGACAACAACAGCTTGGGCAAATGCCAGGTCGACGCCAGAGCAATTTGCAGTTCAATCACGCGAAAACCCAGCACCTCCTGCTGCGCCGCAGCGCTGCGCAATGTCGGGTCGCGCCGCTTCCTGTCGCGGATTTCCAGCATCTGCCCGGGCGTGAAGCACCACAGCAGCATTTCCGCCAGTTCGTGCAG
This sequence comes from Sulfuricella sp., assembly GCF_035531155.1. Taxonomy (NCBI): domain Bacteria; kingdom Pseudomonadati; phylum Pseudomonadota; class Betaproteobacteria; order Nitrosomonadales; family Sulfuricellaceae; genus Sulfuricella; species Sulfuricella sp. The sequence continues at coordinate 9,076 of NZ_DATKTK010000045.1, forward strand.
CAGCGCGGCAACGACCACTTCGTCGGTGTCGACGTCGTGGCGCAGCGCCGACCAGTCCTGCGCGTACATGGCCGCATGGCGCGCCCGGCTCATGACCTGCATCATGCCTTCCAAGGCCTGAGGATAGTCGGCCAGGCTCTCCTCGATCAGGGGCTGGTCGGTGAATTGCCTGAAAAACGGGGTCGTGCCGATCATCATGATGGCCCGGTCAATGGTGGTGATGTCAGTGATCTGGCTTCTGCCGCGGTGCGACTCCAGATAGCGCAGCACCTTCACCGTCATGATCGGATCGTGCAGGATGACGGCGCTTAATTCCCGGCCGTTGAGTTCGTCTTCCCTTTCCCTCAGACCGGCGAGATCCGTCACCGTGCGGCGCAATACCGGCAACAGCGCCTGATCGAGATAACTGACCCATGCGTTCAAGCTCAACTGCCTGTCTATCATCGCCGTCCGACCCCCTCTCGTCAGCCTTTTTTCAGCCAGCCAGCGCCTCGACGCTGACCACGGCCTGCAGAACATGCTCCGCGCCGGGCAATACCGTCACCACGTTGTCCACGGCATTGGCGGATTCCACGCAAACCATGCCGCGATATCCTTCCGGGCCGAAATCGCCCATCTTCTCCGCTTTCTCGATCCAGGGATTCCACACCACGGTGGAACGGCTGCCGCGCGTGGCGATGCGTATCTGCCGCTTGAGGCCGCGGTCTTCGATCAGGCAATCGGCTTCGGTGTCGAGATACACCCGGTCGACCTCGCTCTCGATCACGATGGGCCCCTGCTGGGTCTTGCGAATGGAACCGCCGCCCACCTTGTCCAGAAAGGCGCAACCCTCGAGGCCGCGGATCGCCATGTCGGCCACGTCGCTGATGTGAAAATAGGTGTGGAGCGCCTCGCCGATCTGGAATGGCGTACTACCGGTGTTGCGCGTCACCAGTTCGACTTTCAGCTCGGTGCCGACCGTCACCCGCAGCTGCGCGCTCGAAGGGTGAGGCCACTGGGCGCGGGTAGCGTCGGTTTCAATCAGACCAAAGCGGATGAAAGTGGCGCCATTCGGCTGCGCCTGGGTTTCCAGGACTTCCCACATTACCGTGCGGGCAAAGCCATGACCGGGCAATTTGGCATCCTCGGCATGGGGGCCGAACCACGGCCAGCAGATCGGCACGCCGCCGCGTATCGACTTGCCCGGCGCAAACTTGCCGAAGCGGGAAAGCCACAACACCGGCTCCTGACCGCGCGGCTGCCAGGCCATCGCATGGGCGCCCTGCAGGGTGATTGTGGATTCGGCGAGGCTGTTGGCGATTTCGGCTATGGCCAGGCCGCCGGGGCCTTCCTTGAACTGCACATGGCCGGGAATGGCGTAGCGTTGGTTTAGCGCTTCGAATTCGGTGTTGCTCATGATAGCCCTCAAAAATTTTGATGGTGTATTGTCGCCATATTTCAGGCAAACCGCCAGACTGGAATCCGGTTTTATTGCCCTGCCCGTAAAACCGGGGCGCGAGTTAAAGCTAACAGTCTGGTTTTGTTGCGCAAAAAGCCTTAGTATTTGACATGTTTGACATGATGTTCCGCTTCTCACATTCCGCCCTTGGCGGGCGCGCACAAGGACAGACATGGCCCAGCAACGCATCAGCATGTCGGAAATCCATTTAGGCAGGCCGCTGCCCTGGAATGCATACAATTCGCACGGCCAGCTTTTGCTGAAAAGGGGGGTGGTCATCGAAAGCGAGTCGCAAGTGGCTGCCCTCGTCAAGCTAGGCCTGTTTGCCGACACGTCTGCGGCGTCCTCCCGCGAAGCCGACATCCATGCCGCCCCGGCCCGCGAGGCGCCCTCGGTTCTGCGCATGATCAATCTCGCAGAGAAGCGGCTGGAACGTTTGCTGTTCGGGATGGGTAGCGAGCCTGATTTTCCCGCCAGGCTGGTGGAAGTGGCCACCTCGGTGATTTCCGCCGCCGAACTGAACTCCGATATTGCGCTTGCCTGCATCCTGCTCAACCAGCAGGCCGGCGATTATCCGGTCAGGCACAGCCTCGATACCGCCGTGGTCGCCATCCTGGTGGCACAATCCATGAATATCGCACGCGACAAGATTGTGACCCTCACCGCCGCCGCGCTCACCATGAATGTCGGCATGCTGCGCCAGCAGATCCAGTTGCAGCGCAAACAGGAAGCACTGTCCGGAGAGGAAATCGAATCCATACACCGGCACCCGCAAGAAGGGGTCAGGATGCTGGAAGCGGCAGGAGTCCATGATGCCAGCTGGCTGGCGTATGTCATGTCCCACCATGAAACCGAAGACGGCGGAGGCTATCCTGCCGGCCTTGCGGGCAAGGACATTCCGCCCGGTGCCAAAGTGTTGGCGCTGGCCGACCGCTATTGCGCCTGCGTTTCTGAAAGGAAGTACCGCAAATCGCAGCTACCCGGTGCGGCGCTCCGCGAAATTTTTCTGGAGCGGGGAAAAAGCGTCGATCCCGCGCTTGCCGCCTACTTTATCAAGGTGCTCGGCATCTACCCGCCCGGCACTCTGGTGCGGCTGAACAACGGTGAAATCGGGGTTGTCACCCAGAAAGTCGAAGGGGCCACCACGCCCATCGTTCATGCGCTGGTCGGGCCGCGCGGTGTATCCCTGTCGATTCCCGTCAGAAGAGATACCGCCAGCGAGCCGTTTACCATCAAGGAAGCGCTGCACACGGATCAAGCCGACATCCGCTTCAGCATGCACCAGGTTTGGGGCAATGAGGCCCGTCTCTGAACTGCGCTATTTGCCGGAAGGGAACATCCAGCCGTTCCGGCGCGCGCGATACCAGGTGTTGAAGGCGCGATGCAGCTTGTGGGAGAGGAGTCAGGGGAGATGGAGTCATGTCACCGACAAAAACTTTGTCTTTAACGCCCCCCGCTCCCGGTCAATACCCCAGCGCCGGCGCCAGCCATTTCTCCGCTGTTGCCGTGTCCCAGCCCTTGCGTCTGGCGTAATCTTCCACCTGGTCACGGCCGATTTTGCCGAGGGCGAAATAGGTCGAATCAGGGTGAGCGAAATAGAAGCCGCTCACCGCCGCCGTGGGCAGCATGGCGAAGCTTTCGGTGATGGTGATGCCGGCGCTCTCCGGCGCCTGTAGCAGCTCGAACAGCGGGCCTTTTTCGGTATGCTCCGGGCAGGCAGGGTAGCCTTGCGCGGGGCGGATGCCGCGGTATTTCTCCGCGATCATGTCTTCATTGGAGAGAGTCTCGTCCTTGGCATAACCCCAGAATTCGCGCCGCACGCGCTCGTGCATCAGTTCGGCAAAGGCTTCGGCGAGGCGGTCGGCCAGGGCCTTGAGCATGATCGCGCTGTAGTCGTCGAGATTTTTCTCGAATGCGGAGACATGCGCGTCAATGCCGATGCCTGCCGTCACCGCGAAACCGCCGAGGTAATCCTTCACCCCCGACTCTTTAGGCGCAACAAAATCGGCCAGGGCCAGGTTCGGTTTGCCTGGCGATTTCACGGCCTGCTGTCTCAGGGTGTGGTAGGTCATCGCCACCTTGCTGCGGCTTTCATCAGTGTAGATCTCGATGTCGTCGCCGACGCTGTTGGCCGGGAAGAGGCCGATCACGGCGCGCGCTTCCAGCCACTTTTCTTCGATGATGCGCTTCAGCATGGCCTGGGCATCGGAGAACAGCTTTTTCGCCTCCTCGCCCACCACCACGTCGGTGAGGATTTTCGGGTAGCGCCCGTGCAGTTCCCAGGCCTGAAAGAAGGGCGTCCAGTCGATGCGCTCGGCGATCTCCGCCAAGGGGTAACCGTGGAACGCCTTGAGGCCGATAAAAGTCGGCACCGGCGGCACGTAAGCGGACCAATCCGGCTTGAACGCATTGGCGCGCGCATCGGCCAGGGTCAGGCGCTTGGTTTCGTTGGAGCGATTCTGGTGGCGCTCGCGGATCGCCACATAGTCATCGGCGATGCCCTGGACATAAGCGTCGCGCAGATCGTCGCTCAACAGGTTGGAGCACACGCCGACGGCGCGCGAGGCATCTTTCACGTAAATCACCGGGCCAGTGTAGTGCGGTTCGATCTTCACCGCGGTGTGGGCGGGCGAAGTGGTGGCTCCGCCGATCAGCAGCGGCAGCTTCATCCCCAGCCGTTCCATTTCCTTGGCGACGTGCGACATTTCTTCCAGCGACGGCGTGATCAGGCCGGACAGGCCGATGATGTCGGCCTTTTCATCGATCGCCGCCTGCAGGATTTTTGCAGCGGGCACCATCACCCCCAGATCGACCACGTCGTAGTTGTTGCACTGCAGTACCACGCCGACGATGTTCTTGCCGATGTCGTGGACGTCGCCCTTGACCGTGGCCATGATGATCTTGCCCTTGGCTTGGGCGGCCTGGCCGGTGGCGACCTTCTCGGCCTCGATATACGGCACCAGATGCGCCACTGCCAGCTTCATCACGCGGGCGGATTTCACCACCTGGGGCAGGAACATCTTGCCGGCGCCGAACAGGTCGCCGACCACGTTCATGCCGTCCATCAGCGGACCCTCGATCACGTGGATCGGACGCTCCGCCTGCTGCCGGGCTTCTTCGGTGTCCTCGATAATGTAGGTGGTGATGCCCCTGACCATGGCATGGGAGAGCCGCTCGCGTACCGGCACTTCGCGCCAGGCCAGGTCTTCCACCTGGCTCTTGGCCGCGCCCTTGAAGGATTCGGCGAACTCCACCAGACGTTCGGTCGCGTCGGGCCGGCGGTTGAGCAGCACGTCCTCGACCCGCTCCAGCAGGTCTTTCGGGATTTCTTCGTAGACGCCGAGCTGGCCGGCATTGACGATGCCCATGTCCATGCCCGCCTTGATGGCGTGATAGAGGAAGGCGGTGTGGATCGCTTCGCGCACCGGTTCGTTGCCGCGGAAGGAGAAGGACACGTTGGACACCCCGCCGGAAATCTTAGCGTAGGGCAGGTTCTGCTTGATGATGCGCGTGGCCTCGATGAAATCGACCGCGTAGTTGTTGTGTTCCTCGATGCCGGTGGCCACCGCGAAAATGTTCGGGTCGAAAATGATGTCCTCGGCCGGGAAACCGACCTGCTCGGTGAGCAGCTTGTATGAACGGGCGCAGATCTCGATCTTGCGCGCCTGGGTGTCGGCCTGGCCCTGCTCGTCGAAAGCCATGACCACCGCTGCCGCACCGTAGCGGCGGCACAGCCTGGCCCGCTCGATAAACTCCGCTTCGCCCTCCTTCATGCTGATGGAGTTGACGATGGACTTTCCCTGCACGCATTTCAGCCCGGCCTCGATCACCGACCACTTCGACGAGTCGATCATCACCGGCACCTTGGCGATGTCCGGTTCGGAGGCGATCAGGTTGAGAAATTTCACCATCGCCGCCTCGGAATCCAGCATCGCCTCGTCCATGTTGATGTCGATGATCTGGGCGCCGTTTTCCACCTGGGCCTTGGCCACTTCCAGGGCCTTGTCGTATTCTCCGTTGATGACCAGGCGGGCGAACATTTTCGAACCGGTGACATTGGCGCGCTCGCCGACGTTGACGAAGAGCGAGTCCTCACCGATGTTGAGCGCCTCCAAACCGGACAGCCGCAGCTTTTTCTCGATTTCGGGAATGACGCGCGGCGGCAAACCTTTCACCGCTTCGGCGATGGCCTTGATATGAGGTGGCGTGGTGCCGCAGCAACCGCCGACAATGTTAAGCAAACCGCTAGCCGCCCATTCGCGCAAGTCCGCCGCAATAGCCTCGGGTGTTTCATCGTAACCGGTTTCCGACAAAGGGTTGGGCAGACCGGCGTTGGGGTGGGCGCTCACATAGGTGTTGGAAATATTCGACAGCTCTTCCACGTACTGGCGCAAATCTTTCGCGCCGAGCGCGCAATTCAGGCCGATCGAAAGCGGCTGAACGTGACTCACCGAGTTCCAGAAGGCCTCGGCGGTCTGCCCCGACAGCAGACGTCCGGACAGGTCGGTGATGGTGCCGGAGACCATCACCGGCAGCTTGATCTGATGGGCGTCGAAATACTGCTCGATGGCAAACAGCGCGGCCTTGGCGTTGAGCGTGTCGAAAATCGTCTCGACCATCAGGATGTCGGCGCCGCCATTGATCAGCCCGCTGATTGCCTGGGTGTAAGCGTCCACCAACTGGTCGAAGGTGACATTGCGGAAGCCGGGATCGTTGACCTCGGGCGAGATCGAGGCAGTGCGGTTGGTCGGTCCGAGTACGCCGGCGACAAAGCGCGGCTTGGCCGGATTTTTCGCTTCGAATTCGTCCGCCGCGTCGCGCGCCAGCTTTGCCGCCGCCAGGTTGATTTCGTATACCAGCCCTTCCATGCGGTAGTCCGCCATGGCGATGGAGGTGGCGTTGAAGGTGTTGGTCTCGAGTATGTCCGCCCCGGCTTCCAGATAAGCCGAATGAATATCGCGGATGATCTGCGGCTGGGTCAGCACCAGCAGATCGTTGTTGCCCTTCAAGTCACTGCCGTATCCGGCGAAGCGTTCGCCGCGATATTCAGCTTCGGTCAGCTTGTAGGTCTGGATCATGGTACCCATGGCGCCATCCAGGATCAGGATGCGTTGTTTGAGTTGGGCGTGGAGCAGGGCGGTACGGTTGGCGGACATTAGCGCAGGTTCTTTCATTGTAAGCATCGGCTGTCGACATTATACCTTTTCCGTCCATGCACTGCAGGGAGTGGCAAGGAAGGCGTTCCGTGCATATACTGAACCCATACAAATATTATTTCGGAGCCTGCCATGCCGGTACTGCTTGCCTGGAACGACCAATACAGCGTTCAAATTCCTGAGATCGACCAGCAGCACAAAAAGCTGTTCGCCCTGACCAACAACCTCTACGACCAGATCATGCAAGGCCACGCGGAAAAGACGATCGACGCCACGCTCAAGGCGCTGATCGACTACACCCACACCCACTTCGATTTCGAAGAACGGCTGATGCGCGAGGGAAATTATATCCACTATGCCGAACACTGCGCGGCCCACGCCGAGCTGATCCGGCGTATCGCCGAATTCGACGGCAAAAAATTACGCGGCAATCTGGGCGATGACCTGATGGCCTTTCTGTTCGACTGGGTGACCGTCCACATTCTGGAAGAGGACATGAAATATGCCGCCAGCCTGGCCCCACACGAAGGTCACGCCTTGGAACACCTTACCCCCCGGCAAGCCCACAAATATCTGCACGACAACCCTAACGCCGTACTCATCGACGTGCGCAGCGAGATGGAATTCCTTTTCGTCGGCCACCCCGTCGGCGCCGTGCTCATCCCGTGGTATAACACGCCGGACTGGGGCTTGAACCCGAACTTCGTCGCCGAAGTCAAGATGGCAGCCAGCCTGAACAGGCCGGTGGTGCTGATCTGCCGCAGCGGCAATCGCTCGACGGAAGCCGGAAAAATACTCCTGGAGTCGGGAATGACCGAGGTTTACAACGTGCTCTACGGCTTCGAGGGCGAGCTCGACGATCACCATCATCGCGGCACCCACAATGGCTGGCGCTTCGACGGTTTGCCGTGGGAGCAGTGCTGAACCGCGGAGCGGGTCAGGCCGGGAATACCCCGGTCGACAGGTAGCGGTCGCCTCGATCGCAGACGATGGACACGATCACGGCATTCTCGCATTCCGTGGAAATACTCAGCGCGGCCGCCAGTGCACCGCCGGATGAGATACCGGCAAAGATACCTTCCTCCGCCGCCAGGCGCCTGGTCATCACCTCTGCCTCCTGCTGGCTCACCTCGACTATCCTATCCACCCGCGTGAAGTCGCAGATTTTCGGCACATAGGCCTCAGGCCACTTGCGGATGCCGGGGATCTGCGATCCTTCGCTGGGTTGAACGCCGATGATCTGGATGTTCGGATTCTGTTCCTTGAAATATCGGGAACACCCCATGACAGTGCCGGTGGTGCCCATGCTGCTGACAAAATGGGTAATGCTCCCTTCCGTATCGCGCCAGATTTCCGGGCCGGTGCCTTCGTAGTGCGATTGCGGATTGTCAGGGTTGGAAAACTGATCGAGAATCACCCCCCTGCCTTCACTTGTCATCCGGTTGGCGGTGTCTATCGCCGCCTCCATGCCGCCCGCCTTCGGCGTCAGCACGAGCTCCGCGCCGAAAGCGCGCATCACCTGGCGCCGCTCCACGCTCATGTGCTCCGGCATCACCAGCACCATTTTGTAGCCGCGCATTGCAGCCGCCATCGCCAGGGCAATGCCGGTGTTGCCGCTGGTTGCCTCGATCAGGGTGTCGCCCGGCTTGAGTTCGCCTCGCTCTTCCGCCCGCTTGATCATGAACAGCGCCGGCCGGTCCTTGACCGAGCCAGCCGGATTGTTGCCTTCCAGCTTGACCAGCACAGTATTGCTGGTGTTGCCCGGCAGGCGTTTCAGCTTCACCAGAGGCGTGTTGCCGACAAATTCCTCGATGCTCTTATACATTCCAGTTCCTCCTAAGTTACGGCATCAGCCCGGTGTTAGGCAATCTCGATCCCGCTCTCGTGGTGCGCGGTCAGAGACGCCCACTCAATATCCCCGGGACCGATGCCTGAACCATTCCCAACCCTAAAACCAATTACTTTAGCATCAGAAAGAGAGGCAGAACAAACCCTCGGACTCAAATCTGAAGCGCAATATCCATAGCACATGGTTAATGGCCGAATTACCGCACGAAATACGATTTTTTGTATTTCTGAGGATTTGCTCATGTTTTATGGCGATTAACTATTTTTTCAGTTGTTACAGGCATCCCTGCCGTCAAATGGTTATAACAAAGGGGGAGGAAGCCATGAAACCGTTGTGGGTGCAGAGTCTGCCGAAACCCGCGCAGCGATCAAGCTCGCATCCCGTCTCCCCTTGAGCCCCTGAGAAAGACGGCACCAAGAAAAAAAATGGAACTTTAACCTTATAAAAAGCACTTCAGCCATGGATTATCCCAAGTAGGCGCCTCTAGGCGACACAGCTATACACTGATTATCAATGAGTTACATTTATCGCTCTGCGTACCGCAGTATCTAATGCACACTACCCGACTCGGCATCGGAAATGGCCCGGTACAGGTATGCGGAGCGCTTTTCTTCCGCCCAGCTTTTCGATGCATGCGCGGCCTTATCGTCCACCCGGGAAACGTCCCGAATCCGGTTTATATTTTTACGGAATAAATGCATAATGCATCATAAACCAGAAAAAAAGCGGGGCTCTCCCTTGGAAACAGCCGAACTACTGAAACAGAACCTGGCGATCGAACCCGATCTGCAAAACTTTATCGGCTTTGTTCTGGAAAGCGTAACCCGGCTCGGCGGCAATTCCTTTGCCGCCTCCATCGCTTCGCTCGACTTGATGCAAAAGCTGCGCAATGCAGGCGCCGCCACCGGCTTCCCCCTGCCAGCCTGCCTGCTTCTGCAGGGTCACCAACTGAGGGTTCAGTGGGGGGAGCACGCGGAACACCTGAAAATCACGAATCTCTCCCAGCCGCCGAAGCAGGATACTGTCGCACAATTGCGCCTCCACCTGCAGAATTCGACCGCATCCGCAGACCCGGCCATCCTGTTGCAGCGCAACGCCGAAATGGCGCGCCACCTCGACGAAACCCGCGCCCGTACCGAGAAGGAGCTGGAAGCGCTCCAGCAAACCCTGGAAAAACGCCAGACCGAACTGCACGAATCCCTGCGCCAAGCCGAAACCGACCCGCTCACCGGCCTCCTCAACCGCCGCGCCTTCGATGAGAAGCTCGGCCAGGCATTCCGGCACACCATGCGGCAGAGGACGGCGCCCCTTTCACTGGTGCTGTTCGACCTGGATCATTTCAAGCAAATCAATGACGAATTCGGCCACCAGTTCGGCGACGCCTATCTCAACAAGATGGCCCACGCCATGCGCAGCGCCATCCGCGTGGACGTCGATTTCGCCTTCCGCTTCGGCGGGGATGAATTCGCCGTGGTGATATTCGCCGACCACCCCCAGGCCTGCGACAAGGCAACGCAAGTACTACGCCTGATGGAAAACAAAGTCAGCATCGGCATCAGCACCATCAACCCGGGCACCCCGGACGGTCTCACCGTGGAAGAATTTATCCACCACGCCGACAATGCATTGTATGAGGCGAAAAACTCCGGGCGCGGTCGGGTCGTGGTCGACCTCTGCGCATTGCCGGACAGCGGCAACTGCCAATTTCCCTGCCCCAAAAAATAGTCACCCCCGACATGACTAAAATTTTCGACAGCGCTACGGACTGCAAGCTGTTGTACAGCAGCCCGGTGCAAAACGAAAGCGCGCTCATCCTGCTGCGCTCAAGGCTGTCGGCAATCGCGCAGCGCCTCGGCCTTTCCGACCAGAAACGGGAGAACATGCTGCTGGTCGCCTCGGAAATGGTCAGCAATCAGGTCAAACACGCCAACGGACGCGGCCTGTTTCAGGTTTGGCAGCAGCCCGGGCCGATTCTTGACATCCTCGCACTGGATTTCGGCCCAGGCATTTCCTGCCTTTCCCAGGCCCGGCAGGACGGCTACTCTTCCGCCAACACCCTGGGTAAAGGGCTGGGCAGCATCTACCGCCTCAGCGACGAATCGTTCGTCTATACCCAGCAGGAAAGTATCGCCCCGAAAAAAAAATGGAGCGGAACGGTCTTTTTGTCGCGCTTCCGCCCCGGGGGCAAGAAAAACGATTACGACAAAGACACGAGCGCCGCCAGAGGCGGTGCAGCCGCACTGGAAATCGGCCTGTTCTCCCGCTCCCTGTCGGACAATCGCTACAACGGTGACCGGATCTATTTGCAGAAAACCGGCGACACCCTGCGCTGGCTGCATCTCGACGGCCTGGGCCATGGCGAACAGGCCCAGGCAGCCACCGCCAATCTCGCCTCTCACCTCTCCCATTGCGACACGCCGGCCTCGGTGCTGGCTGCGGTGGACCGCCAGCTCAAGGGCACGCGCGGCGCAGTCGCAATCATCGGGGAGCTCGGCCTGGCCAGCAAGGCCCTGAACATCCTCGGTGTCGGCGACATGCACGCCCATGTCATGGATGACGAAGACATGTACAACCTGTCCTTCGCGCCCGGCGTACTGGGCAAGGAGCACCAAAACCCGGCCGAGTTCAGCTTCGCCTTCGGCAAGCGCTGCCTGATGATCTCCGCCAGCGATGGCATCCGCCGGAATTGGGATGTTTCCAACTTCCCCGGCCTGTTCCACCAGCACCCCCAGTTGATTGCCTACACGCTGGGGAATATCATGGGCAGAATCTCGGACGATCAGTCCCTCTGCGTCGCCAGCATCGATTAATAACAATTTTAAGGATTGGGAGGGAGAATCATGGCACAACAGAAAAGATCAGAAACCGCCAGCGCTAAATTGACGGAACTGCTCAAGCTCCAGGTCGGCAGCATTTCGGAAACCATCGAAAGAGAAGGGCAGACCCTTTTCGGCGGCAGCAACAACCTGCTCGGCAACGACGAGATCAACGATTTCTGCATCGAATTCCTCCAGCTCCTGGTCGCCCTGCTCGAATCCAGGGACCCGCACGACGATGCCTCCCCGCAGTTCCATGCACTGGAAATGTACTTCAACAACCTGTCGAAGCAAATCCTGGTGCGCGGCGGCCGGGTTGAGGATCTGGTGCGCTACATCCAGTTCATGCAGCGCACCCTGATCGAGGCGCTGGGCAACGACAAGCGGAGCACGGTCGAGGACGCGCGCACCATGCTGCTATTCCTCTCCGGCCTCTTCAACGAGCTGATCCTGGCGGTATTCCAGGCCTACCTCGACGAAAAGGAACGCACCGTCAACGCTCAGGAAGCGGAGCTGCGCGAGACCGCCACCCCGATCACCGAAATCTGGGACGGCGTGCTCACCCTGCCGATCATCGGCACGCTCGACTCCAACCGCACCATGCTGGTGATGGAGGCGCTGCTCAACCGCATCGCCAAGGAACACGCCAATGCCGTGGTGATAGACCTGACCGGGGTGAAAAACATCGACTCGCAGGTTTCCCACCACCTCATCCAGATGGTGCGGGCCGTGCAACTGATGGGCTCCGATGCGATCATCACCGGCATCCGCCCGGAAATCGCCCGCGCCCTGATCAGCCTGAATATCGACATGAGCAACGTCACCACCCGCGCCAGCCTGTCCGACGGGCTGAAGGAAGCCTTCCGCCGCATGGGCATCCAGGTCAGCCACAAGGCCATTTGATCCCCGGCATGTCCATCCCTGGTCTGCACCTGACCCGGATCGGCAACGGCGACTTCCTGCTGGAAGCGACGCGTAGCCTGAACATCTGCGATCAGGACCGGCTCCTCGAAGGCATCGTCTCGCGCCTGCAGCAGGCTCGGGCATCGCGTCTGTATTACGACCTCTCCGAGCAGGCGTTGATCGACCCGGTTTACTATGCCTGGCTCGATGCCTTGGCGCGCACCATCCGGGCCATTAACGTCAAGATGGTCTGCATCCATATGCAACCCACCGCCGCCTTCGCCCTGACGCAATTCTTACGCGAGAAGCCGGCATTCGAAACCGCCCTCGATATTTCCGGCTGGCAAAAGACAGGGCAATAATGGATCTGACTCAGCTATTCAAATTCATGGCGGACAAGCAGGCCTCCGACATGTATATCTCTGCCGGGGCGCCGGTACTGATGAAGATCGAGGGCGAAACCCTGCCCCTGAACAGCCAGATCCTGGATGCGGAAACGGTCAAGAAAATCGCTTATTCACTGATGACCCAGGAGGAAATCAAGGCGTTCGAAGCCGAGCACGAGATGAACTTCGGCTTCCTGGTGGAAAACACGGGCAAGTTCCGCATCAATGTCTTTCACCAGCGCAGCCATGTCGCCCTGGTGGCGCGCTTTGTCCGCAACCAGATTCCCTCGATCGAATCGCTCGGCCTGCCGCCGATCCTGAAAGAGCTAGTGATGGAAAAACGCGGCCTGATCCTGGTGGTGGGCCAGGCAGGGTCGGGCAAATCCACCACCCTGGCGTCGATGATCGATTACCGCAACACCAACAGGACCGGGCACATCCTGCTGATCGAGGATCCTATCGAGTACCTGCATGCTTACAAGAAATCTATCGTCAACCAGCGCGAGGTGGGACTCGACACCTGCTCCTACACCACGGCCCTGCTCAACGCCGTGCGCGAGGCGCCGGACGTGCTGATGATCGGCGAAATCCGCGACCGCGAAACCATGCAGCAGGCGATGATCTACGCTGAAACCGGGCACCTGATGCTGTCCACCCTGCACGCCAACAACAGCTACCACACCCTGAACCGCATCATCAACCTGTTCCCCCACGAAGCGCGCAACCATCTGCTGCACGATCTCTCGATCAGCCTGAAGGCGGTGATTTCCCAGCGGCTGGTGCGCGGGGTAAACGGCAAGCGTGTGCCGGCGATGGAAATTCTGGTGAACTCGCCCTATGTCGCAGAGCTGATCAAGAGCGGGGAAACGGACAAAATCAAGGAGGCGATGGAGCAAAGCCTCACGGCGGGATCGCAAACTTTCGAACAGGCGCTGTTCGCCCTCTATCAGGAGGGCAAAATCAGCCTGGACGAGGCGCTCGCCAATGCCGACTCCCGCACCAACCTGTCCTGGCTGATCAACAACGACAGACGCGACACGATGGAATCCGTCGTTGCAGCAAGCTCGCCGCTTGACGCAAACACAGAGTCCAACTTCGGCGACTTCAAGCTCGACGCCAACAAGTAATAACTGCAACTCCTGATTTTTGACTATCCTTGCGCAAAGCGCCGGTACTGGATCGCCTCGGCAATGTGCCCGCTGCCGACACCCTCGCTGCCGGCAAGATCGGCGATGGTCCGCGCCACCTTGAGCACGCGGTGATAGGCACGGGCGGAGAGATTCAAACGCGCAATCGCCTGCTTCAACAACCCTTCCCCGGCCGCGTCGGGCCGGCAGAATTGATCGATCTCCTGCGTGGACAGCAGGGCATTGGCTTTGCCCTGCCGCGCCAGCTGTCGGCCATAGGCGGCTTCCACGCGAACCTGAATGGCCGCGCTGGGCTCGCCCGCTCCGTGGCAGGTGAGATCGCTCTCAGGCAAGGCGGGAACCTCAATCTGCAAGTCGATGCGGTCGAGCAACGGGCCGGAGATTTTTCCACGATAGCGCGCCACCTGGTCCGGGGTGCAGCGGCATTTCCCGCCGGGGTGGCCGAGATAGCCGCAGGGGCAGGGATTCATCGCGGCCACCAGTTGAAAGCGCGCCGGGAAATCAGCCTGGTGGGCGGCGCGGGAAATGGTGATGCGTCCCGATTCGAGCGGTTCGCGCAGCGCCTCCAGCACGGGGCGCGCAAACTCCGGCAGTTCGTCGAGAAACAGCACCCCGTGGTGCGCCAGGGAGATCTCGCCGGGGCGCGGGTTGCCGCCGCCTCCCACCAGCGCCGGGCCGGAAGCGGAATGATGAGGGGAACGAAAAGGCCGCTGCTTCCAGTGCTCGATTTTGAACCCGCCGTTCAGCGATTGAAGCGCCGCGGATTCCAGCGCCTGGGTCTCGGTCATGGCCGGCAGAATGCCGGACAGCCGCGCCGCCAGCATGGTCTTGCCAGTGCCCGGCGGACCTGCCATCAAAATGCTGTGTGCTCCGGCAGCGGCGATCTCGAGCGCGCGCTTGGCATGGGCCTGCCCCTTCACCTCGCTGAAATCGGGATAGCTCCGCTGGCTTGCCGCGGGGGCTTCCTGCCATCGGGCAAGCAGCTGCCGACCGGTCAGGTGGGCACAGACTTCGAGCAGCGAACTGGCCGGATAAATTTTCGCTTCTTCCACCAAAGCGGCCTCGGCGGCATTCTCGGCAGGGAGAATGAAGGCGCGCCCGTCCTGGCTGGCTTTGCAGGTCATCGCCAGCGCCCCGCGTATCGGGCGCAGTGCGCCCGTCAGGGCCAGCTCGCCGGCAAACTCGTAGTGCGCCAGATCATTTAAGGGAATCTGCCCTGATGCCGCCAGGATGCCGAGCGCGATCGGCAGGTCGAAGCGGCCGCTTTCCTTGGGCAAGTCGGCAGGCGCAAGATTGACGGTGATACGGCGGGCGGGGAATTCGAACTGGGCATTGAGCAGGGCGGAGCGCACCCTGTCCTTGCTCTCCTTCACCTCGATCTCGGGCAGTCCGACCAGGTTGAAACTGGGCAGCCCGTTGGACAGGTGCACCTCGACCGTCACCAGCGGCGCCTCCATGCCGGCCAATGCCCGGCTGTACAAGACCGCCAGGCCCATGGCTTACCCCTGGCTAGCGCCGGATTTTTTCTCTATCTCGGCGACCTTGGCTTCCAGCGCCTCCAGCTTTTCGCGCGTCTTGAGCAGTACAGCCTGCTGCACGTCGAATTCCTCGCGCGTCACCAGATCCAGCTTGGCGAACACTCCTTGCAGCACGGCGCGCAGGTTCTTTTCCAGGTCCTTGGCCGGACTATCGGCCAGCGCCTGGCCAAGCTTGCCGCTGATTTCTTCAAACATCTTTTGGCCCAACATCATGAATTGCCCCTTATTTAAGCTTGAATCTTTTCAGTGTACCAAAATGAGACCGCCCGAACACGCGCACTTTTTTGGTGCACTTAACCGCCAGGCTGACTCAAAGCGGTGCCAAGCCTGCATATCCAACCCACAAAAAAACGATATCATATTGAATATACAATAAATAATTATCCTGGCACGGCAAATGCTATGGGGTACAGCGAGGCTTATCTCATTTCACTTGAAAGGAAAATATCATGCGTAAAATTTCTCAAGCACTGGTTCTTGCCGGCACCATAGCTCTACCTTCTTTCATGATCGCTTCGTCGGCAGGCGCGGCCGAAGACAGCACGCCCTCGCAACATATCGGTCATGAACTACCAAAGCCTCCGGAGCCCCCCGCGCCGGCCTATACCGTTACCGCCAACATCAGCCTGGTCAGCGAATACCGCTTCCGCGGCATCGACCAGACCTGGGGCAAGCCGGCTCTGCAAGGCGGAGTGGACTACGCCCATGCCGGCGGCTGGTACGCCGGCCTGTGGGGCTCCAACGTGAGCAGCAACAGCTATCCCGGCGGCAGTCTCGAACTGGACTACTACGCCGGCTACAACGGCAAGTTCAGCGACGATTTTGGCTGGACCGTGGGTGGCTACGGCTATTACTACCCCGGCGCCAACTTCAATAAGGCCGCCACGCCAGGTGCCGACCAAAAATTCGACAACTTCGAACTCAACGCCGGCCTGAGCTGGAAGTGGATCAGCTACAAGCTGTCCTATGCCACTACCGACTACTTCGGCGCCAACACCAGTACCGGTTACACCAGCGACACCAAGGGCACCCTGTACCATGACGTGTCGGTCAACTACCCGCTCATGGACGACCTCACCCTCGGCTTCCACGTCGGCCGCACCGATGTCAAAGCCGTGACCGTCGGCGGCGTCAATCCGGACTACACTGACTACAAGCTATCCCTGGCCAAGACCTTCAAGGATGGCTGGAACATTTCCGCCGCCTACGTGAAATCGTCCAACGACGCTTTCTTCAAGAACACCGCCTCGCTCGCCAACAGCGACACCCGCGACCTGAACAAGGGCGTCCTGGTGCTGCAAGCCGGGCGGACATTCTAAACCAGCGAGAAAAGGAGCCGACATGAAACTGGTCACTGCAATCATCAAGCCGTTCAAGCTCGACGAAGTGCGCGAGGCGCTTTCCGCCATCGGCGTACAGGGCATCACCGTCACCGAGGTAAAAGGGTTCGGACGGCAAAAAGGCCACACCGAACTGTACCGCGGCGCCGAATACGTCGTCGATTTTTTGCCGAAAGTCAAAATCGAGGCGGCGATCAAGGAAGACATGGTCGACCAGGTGATCGAGGCCATCGAAAAATCCGCCAAGACCGGCAAAATCGGTGACGGCAAGGTTTTCGTCTTTAATCTGGAACAGGTCGTCCGCATCCGCACCGGCGAATCCGGCCCGGATGCTCTTTAGACAAGGGAGAAACATGATGAAAAAATTGTTGAGTATGCTCGCCTTGCTGGGGATGCTGGGGTTCTCCGGCCTGACCCTGGCCGAGGAAGCGGCTGCACCGACTGACGCCAAGCCGGCTGCAACCGCGCCTGAAGCTGCAACCCCTGCAGCAACACCGGCGGTCGCTCCGGCAGGAGAGCCTGCCGCGGCACCGGCTCCGGTGGCACAGAAACTGGACAGCGGCAACACCGCCTGGATGCTGACCTCCACCGCGCTGGTGCTGTTCATGACCATTCCCGGCCTGGCGCTGTTCTACGGCGGCATGGTGCGCAAGAAGAACGTGCTCGCTACGCTGATGCAAAGCTTCTCGATCACCGCGCTGATCACGGTGCTGTGGATGATCGCAGGCTACAGCATCGCCTTCCGCGATGGCGGACCGTGGCTCGGCGGCTTTGACCGGCTGTTCCTTAGTGGCATGGGTTTGAATGCGATGGCGGGCACAGACGGCCAGAACATTCCCGAATCCGTGTTCATGATGTTCCAGATGACCTTCGCCATCATCACCCCGGCCTTGATCACCGGTGCCTTCGCCGACCGCATGAAGTTCTCGGCGATGCTGTGGTTCATGGCCATCTGGTCGTTAGCGGTGTATGCCCCGATCGCTCACTGGGTTTGGGGCACGAGCTCCGACCCGGCGGTTCAAGGCTGGCTCGTCACCAAGGGCGTGCTCGACTACGCCGGCGGCACCGTGGTGCACATCAACGCCGGTGTCGCCGGCCTGGTGACAGCGATCGTCCTCGGCAAGCGCCTTGGCTACGGCCGTGAACCGATGGCGCCGCACAACCTGGTGCTGACTATCGTCGGTGCCGCCATGCTGTGGGTAGGCTGGTTCGGCTTCAACGCCGGTTCAGCGGTGGCAGCAGACGGCCGTGCCGGCATGGCCATGGCGGTGACCCAGATCGGCGCAGCCGCTGCCGCGCTATCCTGGATGTTCGCGGAGTGGGTGGGCAAGGGCAAACCCAGCGTGCTGGGCATCGCTTCCGGCGCAGTCGCCGGCCTGGTCGCCATCACCCCCGCATCCGGTTTCGTCGGCCCGATGGGCGCGCTGATCATCGGCCTGGTCGCCGGTGTGACCTGCTTCTGGGGCGCGACCAGCCTGAAGAAAATGCTCGGCTATGACGACTCGCTCGACGCCTTCGGCGTGCACGGCGTAGGCGGCATCGTCGGCGCGATCCTTACCGGCGTGTTCGCCGTCAAGGAAATCGGCGGCACCGCCGGCCTGCTGGAAGGCAACGGCGGCCAGGTCGTCACCCAGTTGCTGGGCGTCGGCGCCACGGTGGCCTACAGCCTGGTGATGACCTTCATCATCCTGAAGGTGATCGATGTCGCCATCGGCCTGCGCGTCTCCGAAGAAGAAGAGCGCGAAGGCCTGGACGTTGCCCTGCATGGCGAGCACGTCGAATAACGACAACTCCCCTCAGCAGTATTCTGGGGTGCCTGCGGGCACCCCTTTTTTATGGGACGCCCGGAACCCGCCGTCGAAGATAGTCGAGAGGTTGGATTTCCACTTCCCCTGCCTTACAATCCCGCCATAGCGGCCGCTTTTGTGGCGCTTCCGTCCCCAAAGGTTTAACCGCCTACCTGACGCCGCCCGAAAGATCGCTCGCCGATCCGATATCCAAATAATGACTGTGGAATATGACTTGCCTGGTTTCACCTCATTCACACGACCGTATTAGGAAAATGCCATGCGTTTGAATTTCCCGCCCATCGAGGTGCCCATGGCGCAGATCCAGGCCCGCTCCTGCAACCGGAAGGGATTGCTGTGAGCGGCCACCCGGTCGTGACCTGGACCGAAGCCGGCGAGACCCGCTCCGCCCTGTGGCGCTCGGAGAGCGGGATGCCGCCCCCCGCGCGCGTAGTCGTTGCCGATGACCGCATGACAGCCGACACCGCCTATCGTTTGGCCCGCGATGGCACCGCGCTGCTGTGGCGCGGCGATTTCCAGAATGCGCGTCAGCTCCTGCAGGCGCTGGCGCGGCGTGCCGACCGCAAGCCCCTCAAGCCCTCCGCGACGCCTGCCGAGGCATTCCACCTGCATCGCATGACCCAGGCCCAGCGCGCGCGAATGCTGGGGATGCTGCTGCTGCCGCTGGAGGAAGACTACGGCATCCCCCTGCGGCGCGCGCCCGACGTGCGGCAAGCCTGCGCGGAGGCTTACGGTCCCGGCGAAGCTCCCTCCGTGGTCTCGCTGCGCGAGCTGCTGGGCCTGATCGGCGCGCACGAGTGGCGCAAGAAGGGCGTTGAAATCCCCGCGCTCGAAGACCGCATCCACCCGCACTATGGCGTGTTCTCCCCGGTGCGCGGCGAGTATGTGGGGCTGGTGGCCGAGGCGCCGCTGCCCTCGCGGGAGCTGGCCTTCGACATCGGCACCGGGACCGGCGTGCTGGCTGCGGTGCTTGCCCGCCGGGGAGTCGCGCACGTCGTGGCCACTGACCAGGACCCGCGCGCGCTGGCCTGCGCCCGTGAAAACCTGGCGCGGCTTGGCTTGACCGAGCAGGTAGAGGTCGTGCAGGCGGACCTCTTCCCCGCAGGGCGGGCTCCGCTCGTGGTCTGCAACCCGCCGTGGGTTCCGGCGCGGGCAAACGCGCCCATCGAACACGCGGTTTACGATCCCGGCAGCCGCATGCTGCGCGGTTTTATCGGAGGCCTGGCCGCGCATCTGACGCCGGAAGGGGAGGGCTGGCTGATACTCTCGGACTTGGCCGAGCATCTGGGCTTGCGCTCGCGGGCCGAACTGCTTGCGCTCTTCGACGAGGCGGGTTTGAAGGTCGTGGGCCGGATCGATGTCCGGCCGCATCACCCCCGTGCTTCCGACCCCGCAGACCCGCTCCATGCCGCGCGTGCGGCGGAGCTGACGTCGCTATGGCGCCTCGCGGCCCGCTGATCGCGAATTACAGCGCGCTTTCGATCAAGGCATGGAGTTGGGCGAAATCCGGCTCGCCGACATACTGCTGGATAATCTGTCCCTGCTTGTCGATCACGAAAGTGGTCGGGGTGACGCGAACATTGCCGAAGGCCTGGGCCACGGCGCCGCCGGTGTCGAGCGCGACGGTGAACGGCAGTCCGTTTTTCTCGGCAAACTGTCTGACGTATTCGGGCGGATCGTAGCTCATCGCCACGGCGATGGTTTCCAGGCCGCGGCTGTGGTACTTTTGCCAGGTTTTCACCAGCTCGGGCATTTCCTTGATGCAACCGGGACAACTGGTCGCCCAGAAGTTCACCAGCACCACTTTGCCGCGCAGACTGTCGAGCGCAACCCTTTCTCCGCCCAGGGTGGAAAAAGAGGCCTGCGGCGCCGCAGGTTTTTGTGAAAGCAGCATGGCGAGTGCGCCGGCCAGCGCCAGAACCACTACCGCTGCGACCAGCAGCTTGGTGCGTCCGGTATTCATAAATCTCCAATTCTTAACGATGACTGCCAACATTGTCTGGATTTTCACCCGTCTTGTCACCCCCGCAGGGAATGCGCCTTGATTAGCGACGAGCTCAGTCTCGGCGGCCTGTTTCTCAGCAGCTTTCTCGCCGCCACCCTGCTGCCGGGCGGCTCCGAGGCAGTGCTGTTCGGCGTGCTCAAGCTCAATCCCGGCTTGTTGTGGCCGGCGCTGGCCCTGGCGACGCTGGGCAACACCCTGGGCGGCATGAGTTCCTACCTGCTCGGGCGCATCCTGCCCGAGCGCAAGCCAACGAAATGGCTGGCTTTCGTGCACCGCTACGGCAGCCCGGCGTTGCTGCTGGCCTGGGCGCCGCTGATCGGCGATGCGCTGTGCATCGCGGCGGGCTGGCTTCGGCTCAACGCCGTTTACGTCGCGCTGTTCATGGCTGCCGGCAAACTCGCGCGCTACCTTGCCATCGCCTGGACAGCGATATAGCTGTAGTTGAACCTGGCAGTAATGCACCGGTCTGACGTAACAACCGAATTGCGCTAGAATTTACCCTTTACTGCAGCCTTGATTGAAAATGACGACCGCACGCCTCAGAGAAATCCCCTACAACTACACCTCCTTTTCCGACCGCGAAATCATCATTCGCCTGCTCGGCGAGGAAGCCTGGGAAATCCTCAACACCTTGCGTGCCGAACGCAAAACCGGGCGCTCGGCGCGCATGCTGTTCGAGGTGCTCGGCGACATCTGGGTGGTTTCGCGCAATCCCTACCTGCAGGACGACCTGCTCGCCAACATCAAGCGCCGCAAGGCGCTGGTCGAGGCGCTCCGCCACCGCCTGCGGGCCATCGAGGCGCGCCGCCAGGATAACGAGGCGGTCATGCTGCTGCTCGAACGCACTGCCCGCGCCGTGGATACCTTCGAGGCGGATTTCGAGCATACCGCGCGTCTGCGCCGCAAGGTGCTGAAGAAACTGCTGCCCCATACCCGCCGCGACAATATCCAGTTCGACGGCCTGGCGCGAGTGTCGCACGTCACCGACGCCACCGACTGGCGCGTCGAATATCCCTTCGTCGTGCTCAACCCCGACACCGAGGAGGAAATTGCACCGCTGGTGCGCACCTGCATCGAGCTCGGCCTGACCCTGATCCCGCGCGGCGGCGGCACCGGCTACACCGGCGGCGCGGTGCCGCTCGACAAGATGTCGGCGGTGATCAACACCGAGAAGCTCGACCGCCACAACGGCGTGGAAATGCTCAGCCTGCCTGGCGTGGCACAAGCCGTGCCCACCATCCGTTGCGGCGCGGGCGTCGTCACCCGGCGCGTGATGGAGGCGGCGGATGACGCCGGCTACGTGTTCGCGGTCGACCCGACCTCGGCGGATGCCTCGTGCATCGGCGGCAACGTGGCCATGAATGCCGGCGGCAAGAAGGCGGTATTGTGGGGCACCGCGCTCGACAACCTGGCCTCGTGGCGGATGGTCGACCCCGATGGCAACTGGCTGGAGATCACCCGCCTCGAACACAACCTCGGCAAGATCCACGACATCGAAACCGCGCGCTTTCGCGTCAGCCGCCTCGGTGCGGACGGCAAAACCCTCAAGTCGGAAGAGGTGCTGGAAATCCCCGGCAATCATTTCCGCAAGATCGGGCTGGGCAAGGATGTCACCGACAAGTTCCTCGCCGGCCTGCCCGGCATTCAGAAGGAAGGCTGCGACGGCATCATCACCTCGGCACGCTTCATCCTGCACACCATGCCCAAACACGTCCGCACCGTGTGCCTGGAATTCTTCGGCCAGGTACACCGCGCCGTGCCGGCCATCGTCGAGATCAAAGACTATCTGGATGCCCACCCCCTGGCCATACTGGCCGGACTGGAACATCTCGACGAACGCTACATCAAGGCGGTCGGCTACGCCACCAAGGCGAACCGGGCCGAGCGCCCGAAAATGGTGCTGCTGGCCGACATCGCCTGCGACGACGAAGCTGCGGTGGGCGAAGCGGCCTCGCACATCGTGCGGCTCGCCAACGCCCGTGGCGGCGAGGGTTTCATCGCGGTCAGCGACGACGCCCGCAAGAAATTCTGGCTCGACCGCGCCCGCACCGCCGCTATCGCCACCCACACCAATGCCTTCAAGATCAACGAAGATGTGGTCATCCCCCTGCCGCGCCTGGCGGATTACAGCGACGGCATCGAGCGCATCAACATCGAGCTTTCGACGCAAAACAAGCTCAAGCTGCTGGATGCGCTGGAAGAATTCATCGCCGGCGATCTACCGCTGCACCGCGACGACGAGACGCTGCCCGACGCCGAGCTGCTCGGAACGCGGCGCGAAACCGCCTTGGCGCTGCTGCGCGACAGCCGCAAGCGCTGGCAGTGGCTGCTGGAAAACCTGGACGCGCCCTACGCCGGTTCCGGTTTCGAGCCGGAGGCGCCCAATCCCGAACTCGAAACCATTTTCCATGCGCTGCAGGATCACACCCTGCGCATCTCATGGAAAAATGAGGTGCGCGCCGAGTTGCACCGCATCTTTACCGGGCGCGAGTACCAGCCGATCCTGGATCGCTGCGATTCTATCCACCAGAAGGTGCTGAAGAGCCGGGTGTTCGTGGCATTGCACATGCATGCCGGCGACGGCAACGTGCATACCAACATCCCGGTCAACTCCGACGATTACGAGATGCTGCAGGCGGCGAACCAGGCGGTGGCGCGCATCATGCGGCTGGCCACCGATCTGGGGGGGGTGATTTCTGGCGAACACGGCATCGGCATCACCAAGCTGGAGTACCTCGAGCCCGAGGCGATAGCCAGCTTCGCTGCCTACAAGGCCAAGGTCGACCCGAATGGCCATTTCAACCGCGGCAAGCTGCTGCCGGGGGCGGACCTGCGCAATGCCTACACCCCCAGCTTCAGCCTGCTCGAAGTCGAATCGCTGATCATGGAGCAGAGCGAGATCGGCGAAATCGCCGACTCGATCAAGGACTGCCTGCGCTGCGGCAAGTGCAAGCCGGTGTGCAATACCCATATCCCGCGCGCCAACCTGCTATACAGCCCGCGCAACAAGATCCTCGCCACCAGCCTGCTGATCGAGGCTTTCCTCTACGAGGAGCAGACCCGGCGCGGGATTTCCCTCAAGCATTTCGACGAATTCAACGACGTCGCCGACCATTGCACGGTGTGCCACAAATGCCTCGCTCCCTGCCCGGTGGATATCGACTTCGGCGACGTCTCGATCTCGATGCGCAACTTCCTGCGCAAGCAGGGCAAGAAGAAATTCAATCCCGGCAGCTACGCCGCGATGCTGTTCCTCAACGCGACCGACCCGACCACCATCAAAGCGATCCGCAAAGTCATGATCGAATGGGGCTACGCCGGGCAGCGCCTGGGTTACCAGCTGGCGAAGCGCTTCGGCCTGATCGGCGGACAGACCCGGAACCCGCCCGCCACCGTCGGCCAGCCGCCGCTCAAGGCGCAGATCATCCACATGATCAACAAACCGATGCCGGGCAACCTGCCGAAGAAAACCTCGCGCGCCCTGCTCGGACTGGAAGATCCGACCATCGTGCCGGTGATCCGCAATCCCGCCAAGCTCAACGAGGATTCCGACGCGGTGTTCTATTTCCCCGGCTGCGGCTCGGAGCGGCTGTTCGGCCAAGTCGGGCTCGCCACCCAGGCGATGCTGTATCATCTCGGCGCGCAGACCGTGCTGCCGCCCGGCTACCTGTGCTGCGGCTACCCGCAGACATCGGCCGGCAACGACGACAAGGGACAGGCCATCACCACCGCCAACCGCGTGCTGTTCCACCGCGTCGCCAATACCCTGAACTACCTCGACATCAAGACCGTGATCGTGTCCTGCGGCACCTGCATGGATCAGCTGCTGAAATACCAGTTCGACAAGATCTTCCCCGGCTGCCGCCTGCTCGACATCCACGAATACCTGATGGAAAAAGGGCTGAAACTGGAAGGCGTGACCGGTACGCGCTACATGTACCACGACCCCTGCCACACGCCGATGAAGACCTATAACCCGCTGAAAGTGGCCAACGACCTGCTCGGCGGCGGCGTCAAGCTGTCCGACCGCTGCTGCGGCGAATCCGGCACGCTGGCAGTAACCCGGCCCGACATCTCCACCCAGGTGCGTTCCCGCAAGCAGGAGGAAATCATCAAGGTTGTCGCCGAAATAAACCTGGAAACCGCTTCCGCTGAAAACCCGAAGATTAAATTATTGACATCCTGCCCGTCTTGTCTGCAGGGACTATCCCGCTATAATGATGACGCGGACATTGAGGCGGATTACATCGTAGTGGAAATGGCACGGCATCTTCTCGGTTCGTCCTGGATGGAAGACTACATCGCCAATGCGAACAACGGCGGCATCGAACGGGTGCTGCTGTAGAAAATCCAACCATGTGCGAGCTGTGCGAAAATGTCGGCGGAACTCTGCTGTGGCAGGATGCGCTGTGCCGGGTGGTGCTGGTCGAAGACCGCGACTATCCCGGCTTCTGCCGCGTCATCTGGATGAAGCATGTCCAGGAAATGACCGACCTGCCGGTAGCGGAACGCCGGCACCTGATGGATGTGGTGTTTGCGGTGGAAAGTGCGGTTCGGCGGATGCTGCAACCGGACAAGGTAAACCTGGCCAGCCTGGGAAACCTGACCCCGCATCTCCACTGGCACATTATCCCGCGCTGGCGTGGCGACCGGCATTTCCCCAACCCGATCTGGGGTGAAATGCAACGTGATGCGCAGCCAGCAGCGCCCGAGAAGCTGGCGGAAGGCTTGAGAACTATAATCCATGAGGCACTGCATCCCGCCTCAGGCTGATCGAATCTAAGGAGGCTCCATGAACTCACCCGCGCTTCCCGAATCGGCACGATCGCTCCAGTTCAGTGACGCCATTACCTGCAGGCAATGGCTGAAAACGCTGCCGCTGACCAATGTTCCCCTGACGCACGCCGCCCTCACCGCCCAGATGGAGTTGCTCAACCGGACTTCCTTCGCTCCCCTGGAACGCCTCAGGATCAACGAACTGCTGCGCGACCCGATCGCCTTTGTGCAGATGGAGATGGCCAAGAAATACCTCGGCAAGCCCTTGCCACTCGAGACCGTCCAGCTCAATAACTGGAATAGCGTAGTCGACCTCTGGACTGCGCTGGGCGCGGCCTACCGACTTTCCTTGCAGGCCTGCCTGGAAGGTGACTCCAGCATCGCCGCGCACGCCGCCCTGATCACCCAGCGCTGCCTGCGCTACACTGGCCTGCAGTTGGTGGAACACTACCGCATTTACCGCGAAATCGATAAGGGCGTGTGGCAACAGGCGCACGAGTTGTATGCCCTCGCGGAGCAGCGGGATTACGCCAATGATGTGGTGAAAGACAGTCTGAACAAGCAAACCGATAGCACCACCTGCGCTGCCGCCTATGCCCAGATTCTGCTCACCAACCTGGCCGACCCTTACCGTTTGACGCCAAGACAGCTCTCCCTGCTGGACCGGTGGCTGGACAAATGGGGGGTGCGCGTAACGATCACCGCCACTCCGCCGGAAGACACTTCATTGTCTATAATCGGAGTGGATTTGGCCTCCTCAGCGCCTCCCGTCATTGCGCGCGATGACGTGAAACTGGCCAACCCCCGCTATCTCGACACCGACCGGCTCGCCACCACTTTCCGCAAGCGCATCAAGCAGCTCAGAAAGAATGGGGATCCCGCCGCGCTGGGGCTGGGCGAAGACTGCGTGCAGCCCGACTGCGAGGCCCTGCTGACCATACTCTACCAGCACTGGTGCGAGTTCGCGCCGAAACGCAGGAACTTTACCCGCCGGTCGGGTGCGGGCAAGGCTGAGGCCGCATTCGGCATGGCGGCAATCCACTTTTTCCTGGGCGGAGAAAAACCCTTCAAGCAGCCAGGCGAAAAAGAAAAGCTCAGCAAGCGCGAAATCGACGACCTGCAATTCTTCGGCCGCATCAGCGAGCAGACGGAAAAACACCATATTTCGCAGCTGGGATTCGACCTCGAAACCTGGCAGATTCAGGATGAAGGCGCACTCGGCTTCCGCCTGGCGCGGCCGGACAAGAGCGGCATGCGCATCAGCCTGAAACAGCTCATCGCCATACGTCCGGCGGACAGCAACACCTATGCGCTGGGCGTGATCAAATGGCTGATCTTTCCCTCGAAAGAGGGACTTAATATCGGCGTTCGTGTCCTGCCCGGCGCACCGCTCGCCATCGCCGTACGTCCAGTGTCGCTGATGACGGATGCCACCGGCAAGTACGTCCAGTCCTTTCTGCTCCCGGACATGCCCGTGCTGAAAGAAACCACCAGCCTGGTGCTACCGCCGGGCGGGTTCGCTCCCGGCAGACTGGTGGAAGTCCATACTGGCGAAGCGCCCATGACCGTCAGGCTGATCAGCCTGATCGAAAAAGGCAGCGATTACGAGCGGGTGGGGTTTGTCCGGGTTTGACAATCGAACCCACGTTTTTAGTCACTTACGACTCAGGTCGTTACATTTCGTGAGCAAAATTCAAAGATTCCACCGCAGAGGCGCGGAGGCGCAGAGGAAATCGCAAACTCTGAATTTTGCGCCATTCGCTTTCCTCTGCGTTGTTTTTCTCCGCGTCTCCGCGCCTCCGCGGTGAGATTTTTGGTTCCGGCTTGTCCGGCTTAGGTTAATTGGCTTCTTCCCCAACAATTAACCGCCGCGCCGGAAAACAGGCGCTGAAAGTGCTGCCCTTGCCCGGCGTGCTTTCGATTTCGAGCCGCGCCTGATGGCGTGTCAGGGCATGCTTGGCGATAGCCAGCCCCAGGCCGGTTCCGCCGGTTTCTCGCGAGCGGCTGCGGTCCACCCGGTAAAAACGCTCGGTGAGGCGCGGGATGTGCTGCGGCTCGATGCCGATACCACTGTCCTGCACGCTGAACACCCCCTCTCCCTCCCATTCTTCCCATTGCAGCACGATCTCGCCGCCATCCGGCGTGTAACGAATGGCATTGCTGACCAGGTTGCCGAAGCCGCTGCGCAACTCGTCCTCGTTGCCCAGCAGCCAGAGCTCCGAAGCCAGGTTAAGCCGCAGCCGGTGCCGTCCGGCGCTCAAGGATTGCGCATCTTCCAGCAAAGCCCGCAGCAGGCGTGGCACGTCGACTTTTTCTTCCCGATGGGCAGTGTGGTTGCTTTCCAGCCTCGACAGCATTAACAAATCCTTGACCAGATGCTGCATGCGGGTGGTCTGGTCGAACATCAGATTCAGATAGTGCCGGGTCTGGGTTTCATCCAGATGCTCCATGTCCACCAGCGTTTCGAGAAAGCCGCCAACCACGGTCAGCGGCGTGCTCAGTTCGTGGGAAACGTTGGCGACGAAATCGCGGCGCATGGTCTCGACCCGTTCGAGCTGGGTGACGTCGCGGCTGAGCAGGAGCTTCTGTTCGTCTCCGAAAGGGATCAACTGAATCGACAGCACCAGTTCGCGGTTGCGGGTAGATTTGAATATCAGCGGCTCGCGATAGTTATGCGCCGCCAGGTAATCGGTAAACTGGGCCTGGCGGATCAGATAGGTCATCCACTGCCCGCGGTCGCGGTCGAGGTTGATGCCGAACTGCGTCTCGGCCACCGGATTGCACCACTCGATCTGGCCGCTGCTGTTCATCATCACGACGCCGTCCGGCATCGCCTCGCCAGCCTGCTGGAAACGCTCCAGCGCATTGGAAAGATTGTGCTGGCTATCGGATTGCCGCCGCTCCAGCTGGTAAAGCACGGCAAATGCCTCTTCCCACAAACCGGATCCGTGCGGCACCGTCCCGACATCAGGCTTGCGCAACCAGCCATCCAGTGCATTCAGATTGCGCAAGTGGTGGAGCAGGTAAAACAGCAGCAGGACGACCATCAGGATCAACGCCGGAACCGCGCCGGCCGCCGCCCACAGGACGAGCGGAGCGGCCGCCAGCAGGCCCAGCGTCAGCAATGAACGCCACCAGAAACTAAGCATGAGAGAGGGTGTGGAATCTGAACATGGGAACGAGGGTATTTTAGATGAGTTTTTAAAATGTAGGTTGGGTTAGCCGCTTTATCGCGTAACCCACCAGAAGTAGGCGCCTCTAGGCGACAAACCCAAATTTCCTTCTAAATGTTGGTTTCGCCTGGAGGCGCCTACCAACCCTCTCCCGCAAGCGGGAGAGGGGACAATGGAGAAAGGCGCTTGTTTTGATTTGCGCTGGTTATGAATTGGCATGCACCGACAGTCGGTAGCCGGAGCCCCGCACGGTCTGGACCAGGCCGTCATGTCCGGTCGCTTCGAGCGCACAGCGCAAACGGCGAATATGCACGTCAACCGTGCGGTCCTCGACAAACACATGGTTGCCCCAAACCTGGTCGAGCAACTGTGCTCGGGAATACACCCGCTCGGGATGGGCCATGAGGAAATGCAGCAGGCGGAATTCCGTCGGCCCCAGTTCGATCGGCCTGTCGTTGCCGGTTACCCGGTGCGTCGCAGGGTCGAGGCGCAAGCCTGTCACCTCCACCGCGTCGCCCGCCATCTGCGGCGCACGGCGGCGCAGCACCGCCTTGATGCGGGCATTCAATTCGCGCGGGCTGAACGGCTTGGTGATGTAGTCATCGGCGCCGGTTTCCAGGCCGGTGATCTTGTCCTGCTCATCGCTCCGCGCCGTCAGCATGATGATAGGCACGTCCCGCGTACGGCCGTTGGCCTTGAGACGCCGGGCAAACTCCACCCCGCTCATGCCCGGCAGCATCCAGTCGAGCAAGATCATGTCGGGCAGCGACTCGCGCACCAGGGCCAGCGCCTGCTCGGCGCTATCGGCGACCACGGGGCGATGCCCCGCCTGTTGCAGATTGAGCACCACCAGCTCGCGGATCGCGGGTTCGTCTTCCACCACCAGAATCATTGCCGACATAGCCGTTCCTGCGTAACCGATCGAATAAGATAGCGGATATTATGTCGCCAATATGACAGTTTGATGACAAAAAATCGGCGACCGTCTTGGCTTGTCTCAGGCCGGTTTATGTTTTACCTTAAGTCGGTTATGATTTCCACTTTACAATTAAGCCGCTCCCCCTGAACAGCATGGAAAAAACCACCCATTTTGGTTTTCAGACCGTCGAGGAATCGCAAAAGGCGAAGAAGGTCGCGGAAGTGTTTCATTCCGTGGCGGAGCGCTACGACCTGATGAACGATCTGATGTCGGCCGGGCTACACCGGCTGTGGAAGCACTTCACCATCGAACAAAGCGGCACGCGGGAAGGCAGCCGGGTACTCGACATCGCCGGCGGCAGCGGCGACCTGGCACGCGCCTTCGCCAAGCGCGTCGGCAATAGCGGACAGGTGATCCTCACCGACATCAACAGCTCGATGCTCGGGGTCGGCCGCGACCGGCTGCTGGACGACGGCATCGTTCCCCTGGCGGCACAGTGCGATGGCGAAAAGCTGCCGTTCCCGAGCAACCATTTCGACTGCGTCACCGTCGCCTTCGGCCTGCGCAACATGAC
>NZ_DATKTK010000046.1:0-2292 GCF_035531155.1 Sulfuricella sp.
GAAGACCAGTGAGTCTGAGTGGATTACTAACCATGTAAAATTCAGACAGGAACTCGGGGTATTGAGGATGGGATGTATGTAAAGGATCGAGTGGAACAGTCGAGACCTCTACCCGTCGTGGATTAACCCCCGTAAATAGGGACAGACCAAGAGATAACTAACCATGCACTGGATCGCCCCCTCCGAAAAAGATACCGCCAGTGCCACGCTGGAGAAGCGCCTGTGGGATGCCGCCGACCAGTTCCGCGCCAACTCGGGGCTGAAGGCACAGGAATATTCCGGCCCCATTCTTGGGCTGATCTTCCTGCGTTTTGCCGAAGTGCGTTTCGCCCTTCAGCGCGGCAAACTCGAAGCCGCTGGTGCGTCGTCACGGCGCGGTAGCCGGGTCGATGAACCCACCGCCTATCATGCCGAAGGCATCCTCTATCTGAGTCCCGATGCCCGCTTTGATTATCTGCTCACGCTGCCTGAGGCCGCCAACATCGGCGCGCAGGTCAACACCGCCATGCGTGAGATCGAAAAGCACAATCCCCAGCTTGCGGGCGTGCTGCCCAAAACCTACAACCTCTTCACCAGCACCCTGCTCAAAGAACTGCTGAAGAAAGTGTCCGAAATTCCAGCCACGGTCGATTACGACGCCTTTGGTCGCATCTACGAATACTTCCTCGGCGAGTTCGCCCGTACCGAGGGCCAGAAAGGCGGCGAGTTCTATACGCCGAGCGGCATCGTCCGGCTGCTGGCCGAAATCATCGAGCCCTTCCACGGTCGCATTCTCGACCCCGCCTGCGGCTCTGGCGGCATGTTTGTGCAATCGGCGCGCTTTGTGGCCGAACACCAGAAAAATCCCGCCGCCGAACTCGCCATCTGCGGTGTCGAAAAAACCGACGAAACCGGTCGGCTGTGCCGCCTCAACCTCGCCGTGCATGGGCTGGAAGGCGACATCAAACACGGCGGCAACGTCAATAGCTACTACGATGACCCGCACAACGCCACCGGCCAGTTTGATTTTGTCCTCGCCAATCCGCCCTTCAACGTCAACGCGGTAGACAAGGAACGGCTCAAGGACATGGTGGGCGCGGGTAGGCGCTTCCCGTTTGGATTGCCGCGCACCGACAACGCCAACTATTTGTGGATTCAGCTTTTCTACTCTTCGCTCAATGTCCGGGGCCGGGCGGGATTCGTCATGGCCAACTCGGCCTCGGACGCGCGTTCCTCCGAACAGGAACTGCGGCAAAAGCTGATCGAAGCGCGGGCTGTGGATGTGATGGTCGCCGTCGGTCCCAACATGTTCTACACCGTCACATTGCCCTGCACCCTGTGGTTCTTCGACAAGGGAAAGGCCAAGACACCGCGCGCCGACACAGTGTTGTTTATCGACGCCCGCCACATCTACCGGCAGATCGATCGTGCCCACCGCGACTGGACTGCGGCGCAGGTCGGCTTCATCGCCAATCTCGTCCGCCTGTATCGCGGCGAGGCGCTCGACCTCACGCTCGGCGGCAGTGACGCCGAAGCCAAGCTCAAGGAAGTCTTCGGCAAGAAACCCGCCTATGCCGATGTACCCGGCCTCTGCAAGGCGGCGACGTTGGCCGAGATCGAAGCCCAGGGCTGGTCGCTCAACCCCGGCCGCTACGTCGGCGTCGCGCCTGGCGAGGAAGTCAGCGATGAAGACTTCAAGGAACAGCTCGAAACCCTGAACGAGGAACTGGAAGTGCTGAACGCCCAGGCGCTGGAATTGCAAGACCGTATTGCTCAAAATGTCGCATCGCTGTTGTCGTGAAGGAGAACCCATGAATACTAAAACACTTGAAGAAACCGTCTTGCATTTGCCCATGCAGCAGCGCGCCGAGCTGGCGCACAAGTTGTTGCTGAGCCTCGAAGATCAAAGCGAGGATGAAATCGCCGAAGCATGGCGCATCGAAGCGCTGCGGCGCTCGGCGGAAATTGACAGCGGAGCGGTTAAAACCATTTCAGCCGAAGAGGCCAGTGCTGCGGTTCGCTTGCTTTTGAAATGAATTACCAGTTTCACCCGGATGCGTTTGACGAGCATCATGACAGCGTCGCGTTTTACCAAAACCGTTTGCCCGGTTTGGGCGCGGACTACATTGCTGAATTCGATGCTCTGATGGCGCGTGTTTGCCACACCCCAGACAGGTACCCGACGATCGCCGATCCCGATATTCACCGGGCGGGATTGAAGCGTTTTCCCTTCTATGTCATCTACCGCGTAATGCCCACGAAAATCATCGTGCTCGCCGTGGCGCACCAACGCCGCCGACCAGCCTATTGGGC
>NZ_DATKTK010000047.1:0-29824 GCF_035531155.1 Sulfuricella sp.
GCCGTCCCAGGCATCAGCCTTCGATGAGGACGCGGCAAGAGCGCTGGCAAAGAGGAACGACTGCTTCAAGTGCCATGCTGTCGACAAGTCCAAAAAAGGGCCTTCCTACAAGAAAGTTGCGGATAAATACAGGGGCAAGGCTGATGGCCAGAGCAAGCTGATCACCAACTTCACCACGGAGCCGATGGTCAAGCTTTCAGACGGCAAGGAAGAGAAGCACAAGCTCATCGATACCAAGGACATTAACGAGCAGAAAAATCTGGCCGACTGGATACTCTCGCTCTAGAGGTCCGCCGCCGGGCAATACTTAGGTGAAAAACAGTTGCCATTGGTCAAACTAAGGGTAAGTCTGGCTCGACGGTGTCCGGAGATACAACAGTTAACCTTGAGCCTGCATTGAGTACGCGAGTACTCGTGCGAACTTTGGCTTTCCGCATGGTGCGTGTATTGCCAAAGGTCTGTTAGCGCTATCAGACTTGAATCCGTCAGCGAAGACACCGAGAAAATATTTTGAGAGGAGCATCGTCATGATGCCGAAAAGGGAAATGGCATCGGGTAAGGGGATTCGTCTTGTCATGGAACGAAAGACCTGTATGGCCGTTGACGCGCTCGTGTATTGCATGGCGTGTCTATCGATTCCTGCGTTGGCGGGTCCGCCCTACCGGACCGACGATCCGGAACCCGTGGAATACCAACATCATGAGTTCTATATTGCAACGCAGCAGATCAAGACGGCCGATGGTCGGGCTGGAACCCTACCTCATTTCGAATTCAACTACGGTTCGGCACCCGATGTCATGCTTCACATCATCGCTCCAGTCGCCTTCAGCAGCCCGGCGGACGGTCCGCGCCAACGAGGACTTGGCGATGTCGAGTTCGGCGTCAAATATCGTTTCATGCAGGAGACCGACAGCCGTCCGATGGTCGGGACTTTCCCCATCCTTGTGACACACACCGGGAACGCGGACAAGGGACTGGGCAACGGAGATACACAGATTTTTCTGCCCATCTGGCTGCAAAAGAAATGGGGCGAATGGCAAAGTTACGGCGGTGGAGGCTATTGGATCAACCGCGCCCCGGACACTAAAAATTACTGGTTCTTCGGCTGGCAGGTGCAGAAGGAACTTTCCGAGCATCTAACCCTGGGTGGCGAGATATTTCACAACACAGAACAAGTTGCGGGCCAAGGCTCCAGCACGGGCTTCAACCTCGGTGGGTCTTACAACTTCGACGAGCACAAGCACTTACTCTTCAGCGCCGGCAAAGGGCTGACTAATGTCGATAACACGAACAAGTTTTCTTCCTATGTCGGCTACCAATGGACATGGTGATTCGATCACGGCCAGATATTGTTCCAATATGTCTACTTTTTGAAAGCCTGTCCGTCGGCTTCGGACTCGAGTCGCACCCATGATATTTATTGAGACAGCTTCTAAAGCGCACGCCAACCACGGCACCTGCATGGTCGAGCTGGAAACCATCAATGTCAGCCCGGGGGCCGGCGCGGTTGGCAGGTGTCAAGCCGATCCGAGGTGGGCGGAGATATCCCCCTCTATCAACGATAGCAATCGCTATCAGCAACCGCCGAGCACTGTGACCAGCCTGATCCGGTAACGGAATACGGCCCGAACAATCATAATCCCGCCGCCTGCCAAGTTTTTCATGGCACAATAGCCCCGCCCCCCCCCAATCTTGGCAGCCAGATGCAAAGCCATGCGTTCAGGCACCAAAACAACAATCTCGACTATGCTTGATTACAGCCACATATGAAGCTGGTTACCTGGAACGTCAATTCCCTCAAGGTTCGCCTACCGCAGGTTCTGGACTGGCTTGCAGCACATCAGCCGGATGTGCTGTGCCTGCAGGAAACCAAGCAGGAGGACGTGAATTTTCCGGCGGCAGAAATCTCCGCCGCCGGCTACCAGGCCGTGTTCAGCGGCCAGAAGACCTATAACGGCGTGGCGATCCTGAGCAAAACCCCGGCCTCGGAAGTGGTTACCGAAATTCCCGGCTTCATGGATGCACAAAAGCGCGTGCTGGCGGCGGCCATCGCTGGCGTGCGAGTCATCAACCTCTACGTTCCCAATGGCCAGAGTGTGGATTCCGACAAGTACCAGTACAAGCTCGGCTGGCTGACGGCCCTGACGGCCTGGTTGGCTGATGAGCTGGCGCGCCACCCCAAACTGGTGGTGCTGGGTGATTTCAATATCGCGCCGGATGAGCGCGACGTCCATGATCCGCAAGCCTGGGAAGGCCAAGTGCTGTTCAGCCTGCCTGAGCGGGAGGCGTTCCGGCAATTGCTCCAGCTCGGTTTCGTTGACAGCTTCCGCCTCTTCGGTCAGCCGGAAAAATCCTACACCTGGTGGGATTACCGCATGAATGCGTTTCGCCGCAACATGGGGCTACGCATCGACCACATCCTGCTCAGCGCCGAACTGGCGAAAACCTGCAAATCCTGCGTGATCGACAAGGAGGCGCGCAAGCAGGAGCGGCCTTCCGATCATGCGCCGGTGATGGCAGAGATCTAGCGGATATTTCTCTCCACCGTCCTTTTGTTCCTCGCAGGCCTCCACTCTTCCGGCTTCCTCCGCCATTCAAGAAGGCGCGGCGGCGCCGGGAATTCCGTCCCCTGCTGTGCGTTTTCCCCAAAAACGTGTCAATTGGCACGGTA
The DNA here is from genome assembly GCF_035531155.1 of Sulfuricella sp. Classification (NCBI taxonomy): domain Bacteria; kingdom Pseudomonadati; phylum Pseudomonadota; class Betaproteobacteria; order Nitrosomonadales; family Sulfuricellaceae; genus Sulfuricella; species Sulfuricella sp. The sequence continues at coordinate 2,672 of NZ_DATKTK010000047.1, forward strand.
TCATGTTGTTTTTAAATATATTTATTGTGAAACGGCAAAAAAGTTTGTATATTGCTGCGATTGAGGCTCGTTGTCCAACCGGGGTGGAAAACTCCCGAAGTGCCTCTCCCGAGGCCTTATGTCCGAGACCAAAAAAAATATCGATAGTCTGTACAGGCAATACTACGACGAGCTGCGGAGGTTCCTGTCGTCGAAGCTACGCAACCGCGAAGATGCCGACGAGATTGCCCAGGAGGCCTTCGCGCGCATGCTGGCGCTCGAAGACGGCTATCATATCCGCCACCCCCGCGGCTTTCTTTATAGGACGGCGCTCAATCTTACCGTGGACGCTTATAGAACCTCCCAGCCCCGTGCGGACCAGACGGACGAGATCGCCATGGCTGAAGACCTGCCTTCCGAAACTCCGGGACCGGAGTCCATCGTCCACGGCCAGCAGCGTCTCGGCCAGTTGAAAAAGGCCATTGCGGAACTGCCGCCCAAATGCAGGCAGGCTTTTTTGATGCACAAGTTTGAAAATCGCAGCTACCTGGAAATTGCCGCTGAAATGGGCATCTCCAAGAATATGGTGGAAAAGCACATCATCAAGGCCATCGCCCATTGCCGCAGAAGCCTGGACGCGGCGGGCTGATCCGCAGCCTCTTTTTTATCCCTTGCTTGACAACATGCGTGAATTGTCCGAAATTCAATCCTGTCTTGTACCGTTTCTCAGATTGGATGCAGTGGACTCGATGACAGCGATGGACGATTTCGGCTCCCGGCAGGACGCCGCGGCAAGCGAGCGGGCCGCGTACTGGTTTGCGCGGCTGCGGGCGGACGATTGTTCCGAGGTGGACAGGCAGCGCTTCGACGCCTGGCTGGCGGAAAGCGATGTCCACCGCAGGGAGTATGACCGGCTCCACCTGATGTGGGAGGAACTGGATGGGCTGAAAGGGCAGCTCCAACCGGTCGGGGTTGCTTCGCGACCCAGAGCGGCGGGTCGCCCCTTGCGCTGGTTTTCTTCCTTCGGCTGGCCGCAGCTCGCCGCCGCCGCAGTTCTGCTGATCGCGGTCGGGATCGGCTGGTTCGGCGTCGACGGCTCAGCCGTGCAATCCTATGTCACGGCGAAAGGCGAGCAAAGGAGCATTACCCTGCCGGACGGGTCGGTGGTGCAACTCGGCACCGATACCCTGCTGACGGTGGAAATGTCTGCGAAGCTGCGCAAGGTACGGCTGGAGAAAGGCGAAGCGCTGTTTACCGTCGTCCATGAAGAAAGGCCTTTCGAGGTCGGTGCGGGGAACGGCGTCATCCGCGACATCGGCACCCAGTTCGACGTGCGCAGGGACGACCGCCGCGTCGCGGTAGCCGTGCTCAAAGGCGCTGTGGAAGTCCGGCTCGGGAGCACGGCGGGAGGCGATGCCGGCGCTACCCTCGCCCTGTCTAGGGGGCAGCAGGCCTTCTACTCCGAAAATGGCCTTTCGGCCATATCGCCCGCCGACGAAAAGACCGTGACCGCATGGCGGAGCGGCAAACTGGTTTTCGATGGAACCCCTCTGGCGGACGTAGTTCGCGAACTGAACCGGTATCACGACCGGCGGATTGTCATTGCCGACCCGGCCCTGAGCGCGCTCAAGGTCAGCGGCGTGTTCAACGCCAACAACCTGGACGGCCTGCTGCGGGTCATCCCGCAAGTGCTGCCGGTGCAGGTGGAGAACAGCAACGGCACCGTTATTCTCTCCGCCCTCCGGGCTGAAACCGCGCCGCGCCTAATTCAAGCCTTTTAGTTTTTCCCCGCGCTGGCTGCGCCTCCTCCGCGCTCTTCCGCGCATTTCGCACCCCCAAAATAATTTCGCGCAAAAAATATTTGCGCGGGAACGTCAGGTTTTTTCTCCCGCATTCGTCTCATACAGGATAACGGTATCTTTTAATCCGAAACGAACCATGGAGAAAAAATGAAAAAGAAGTCGAGGGGAGCGCTGTATCCAGCCGCGCGCAAGTTGGTCTCTTTTCCACGCATGGCCGCGGTTTCCGCGCTGATGGCCGCTTCGATGCTGGTGGCGAATCTGGCATTTGCCGATCCTGCCAAGGCGACGGTGAACATCCCGCCCCAGGAGCTTTCCTCGGCGCTCACGGCCTTGGCCAGCCAGACCGATTCCCAGTTGCTGTTCGCCTCCGACGCCCTGCAAGGCGCGCGCACCAAGGGCGTCAGCGGCAACTATACGGCGGAGGAGGCGCTGCAACTGCTGTTGAAGGGAACGCCCTATTCCTACCGGACGACGGCGGCCAACACCTTCACCGTCCAGGGAGACGCAGGAAAAAAGCCGGAAGCCGCTGCCGCGGCGCGTTTGTCGGAGGTTGTGGTGACGGCCACCAAAACAGAAAGGGAAATCACTGATGTGCCCGCGAGCGTGAGTGTCATTGATGCCCGCGATATCGCCCGCCAACAACCCCGCAAGACGGAGGAATTGCTCAAACAGGTGGAGGGTGTCGACGTCAACGCCAGCCCGGCCACCGGCGGTGCCGGGACGATCATCGTCCGCGGCGTCGGAGGTTCCTTTGCCGGTCAGACTACCCAAGTACTAGTGGACGGCATGGCTACTGATTCCGTCGTCTCCGCCATCAATGGGCGTGGCGGACTCAATTTCCTGGCGGCGCAGGATATCGAGCGCATCGAAGTCGTCCGTGGGCCGGCCTCGGCTCTTTATGGCCCGAGCGCGGTGGGCGGGGTGATCAACGTTCTGCCGAAACGCTGGAGTGGTCCGGCCGGCACTGAAGTTTATGCAAATGTCGGATCGCACAATTCCCAAACCCTTGGCGCGGCGGTGGGCACGGCCAATGACACGGTTGATTTCCGCCTGTCCGTATCCGATTTCCGTACCGATGGTTATGTTGCCCAGCCCGATCCGGACCCATCGGGCAGCAAAGACCTCGCGGCTCGGGACTGGACAGACAGCAAGGTTGGTTTCCAGGCCGGGGTCCGCCCTTCCGCCAATCAGGAACTGACTGTCAGCGCATTGTCGTACCGGACACGCTCTGCTTGGCTCGGCGGCCACCCCAACTACCGCCTGAACAACGACGGCGAAACCATGACGCTGGGGTATCGCCACGAATTGAATGGCAGGGCCACCTTTAAGGTTTTCTACAGAAAATCGCGGGTGAAGGCATTGGGTCTGTTCGATGACGAGGTCGATAACGGCAACCTAGGCAGCCTGATTCTGAGTTCGACGAATGAACGGGTGAGCGACTCCGACTCTCTGGAGGGGCAGGCCGACCTGCGCTTGAGCTCCAACAACCTGTTGACCTTAGGGATTTCCTACGGCACTGGTGAGCAAAAGACCACCAATACCGATGTCCTGGGTGGAGGAACGAAAACGGTCGACATCACAAAGAGCGAGATGACCGGGTTCTTCGTGCAGGACGAACATCGTTTCTCCGACGCGTGGACGCTTATTGCGGGCGGAAGGTTCGACCGGATATCCCTCTTTGGCGACAGCAGAAACGGCGTGCCAAGATACAAAGACTCGACCGAGACGGTTTTCAACCCGCGTGCCGGGCTGCGATACCATCTTTCGCCGGCTACTTCATTCTATGCCTCGGCCGGTACTGCTTATGTCCCCGCGTTGAACTATTTAAAGTCCCCCAACGGGAGTACTTGGCTTGAAAACCCAGACCTCAAGCCAGAAAGCTCCACCTCCTACGAGATCGGGCTTAACCAGCGCCTGGGCTGGGCATCCCTCAGGGCGGCTGTGTTCCATACCGACTATCGGGACAAGATTTCCTCCATTCGGGTTAGCTCCGCTCCGGTCAAAAATCAGTATCAAAACATCGGCAAGGTGATCGTCGATGGCCTCGAATTCGGCCTGGAAGGTAAACTGCCGGGAGGATGGCAGCCCTACGTGAACTATGCCTACACCGACTCCAAGATCAAGGAAAACCCCAACGACCCCTTGACCGTAGGCAAACGGGTCTCGCGAGTCGCCCCCAACAAGCTCAATCTTGGGGTCGTCTATGCGCCCAACAAGACGTGGGACGCCCGCGTGGGCGGTCGCTATGTAAGCGAGCGTTATTTCACCGATCGGAACCAGCCGAACCATCGCGCACCGGGCTATTTCGTCGCCGACGCCAAGGTGTCAGCAAAGCTTCCGGTCTCCAACAGGGTGGGTGAGTGGGAGGCCTATGTCGCCGTCAACAACCTGTTCGACAAGCGCTATACCGAGTGGGAATACGAGTTCGCCGACGAGCGGAATTTCTGGCTCGGGATAAGCGGCAAATTCTGAGCCAACCTGTTTCTCATTTCGTACGATACCGATTAATGCCCGGCCATTTCACAACGTAGTTCTATTTGAAAGGAAACAATCATGGAAATTGAAGAAATCGTTTTTGAATCTCTCGAAGGTTGCAACGAAGCGTTCGACAACATGACCCTCTGTGCCTGCTGCGGTACCCAAGGCGGGAATATGTGCGGTTGCGGTCCGAAGGTGTAAGAGCTTTAGGTTCCAGTAACAAAGCGATGTAGATCGAAGAAATGGACGGGCAACTTTCTTCACAAAGGGTGCAACATGATTGATACAAGGGATTTTCACGTCTTTACCAAGGACGACCAGGCATATTTATTCCTGGCCCAACCCGTCGCGGTGTTCAAGATCGACGAGGACACGCGCATGGTACTCAGGCGGGTGGAGCAGGGCGAGTCCCTTTCGGGGGAGTTCGAGGAGCGGCGCTGGGAGGCGGCGCGCGCCTTCATGGAAGGCTACTGCCGCAAGGCGCCTGCCGCCAAGGTGCTGCGCACGCCGGCGGACATCAGCGAAAAGGTCGCCGGGCTTTACCTCTTCCTGTCCCAGGAGTGCAACCTGAAGTGCGCCTACTGCTACGGCGGCGAGGGCGAGTACGGCCGCCGCGGCAGGATGGAAGAGGCGACGCTGAACCGCACCTTCGACACCTTTTTCGGCGGCGGCGAGGGCAAGCACTTCGTCACATTTTTCGGCGGCGAGCCGCTGATGAACTTCCCCACGATGAAGCAAACCGCCGAGCTGTCCGAGCGCTTCCGCAAGGAGGGCAAGGCCGATGTCTCCCTCGGCATCGTCACCAACGGTACCTTTTATAATGAGGAGATCGCGCAGTTTTTCCGCGACCACATAAACGACGTCACCTTCAGTCTGGACGGCCCGGAAGACCTCAACGACGGCCAGCGTTTGAGCAAGTGCGGCGGCAGCGTCTATTCCTCGGTGACCGAGAACATCCGCAAGTTCACGGAGGACGGACGCTTCAACTGGGCGTTCCGCACCATCGTTACCCGCGCCGGCTACGACCGGGTGGCGGAAATCTACAACCACCTGGAGTCCTTCAAGCCGGGCGGCATCGGCGTGGTGAACGTGGACGTGCCCGAGGACAGCCCGCTTTACCTCGACGACTACCAGTACCGGCGCTTCATCGAGCAGATCGTCGAGGTCAACCGCAAGGGGCTGCGCAGCTTCGTCGAGGACGACCAGCCGGTGGCCTTCGAATACCCCTTCTACATCCTGTTCTATTTCATTTCCCGCAGCCACGCCCTCTACCACTGCAACGCCGGCACCAACCTGCTGGCGGTGACCGCCGAGGGGGACGTCTACCCCTGCCACCGCTTCGTCGGCACCGAGGAGTTCAAGATGGGCAACGTCGCCGACCCCGCCCTGCGGGAGAGCGAGCGCTACCGGGCGATCCGGCAGCGCTTCGTCGATGCCACCGTGGACAACCGGGAGGGCTGCCGCGACTGCTGGGCGCGTTACCTGTGCGGCGGCTCCTGCGCCAAGTATTCCCATGCCCAGTACGGCGACATCGACCCGCCGGTGGAGCGCCACTGCCTCTACATCAAGACCGTGATCGAGGAAATCCTGCCCGACATCGTCGCCCTGGTGGAGTCGCCGGACAGCCGGGAAGCGCTGATGGGCCGGCTTGGTACGGCCGTGTCCAGCCGCTACGGCAGCAAGGGGGTGGAAGCAGCCCGTGTTTCGTGATTTCCATTTGATCGAAGGGGAAGGAGCGGGCGTCCTTTTTTTTCCGACAAGCTACCGGCTGTTCAGGCTGCCACCCGGTCAGGCGGAGGCGGTGCGGGCCTTCCTGGATGGCAAGAGCTCCCTGCCTCCGGAACTGGGGGCGGTGGTTTCCGAAGAGGCGCAGCGCGCCGCGGCCACGCCCGCGACCCGCAAGCCCTGGGGCGAGACCGACAGCCTCTGCCTCTACGTCGCCCACGATTGCAATCTAGACTGCGCCTACTGCTACAACGACCGCGGGCGCGTTGCCGCCCCCCGCATGATGATGGCGCCGGAGGTGGCTGAGGCTGCCTTCCGCCGCTTCTTCGTCGAGCCGGGCCGGCAATACGCCGTCGCCTTCTACGGCGGCGAGCCCCTGCTCAATTTCCGCACCATCAGGAAGGCGGTGGAGATCGGCCTCCAATTGGAGGCGGAGCAGGGGGTGAAGATTTCCTTCGGTATCACCACCAACGGCACCGTGCTCAACCGGGAGATTCTCGCTTTCCTGGACGAGCATTTCTCCTCGGTCACGGTAAGCCTGGATGGGCCGAAAGAGATCAACGACCTCTACCGGTGCCGCGCCGGCAACGGCTCCTATGACCGGATCGTCGGCAACATCGGGCGGCTCCGGGCCCAATGCAAGGCCAAGCTGACGATCAAGGGCACCCTCGCCGGCGCCGCCGTGCCGTTCTACACCGAATCCCTCGAACACCTGCGCGGGCTGAACACGGACGGCGCCATCCTGACTCCGGCCGGCACGCCTCCGGACAACCCCGCCGCCATCGGCTCCGAGCAGTTCGAAAACTTCGTGCGCCAGCACGAGGCGCTGACCGAGGACGCCGTGGACCGCGCGCTGGAAGAAGGCGGCACCGAGGAAGCGGTCAACGTCGTCGCCAACCTGCTTACCCGCCGCAAGCTCCGCCGTCACTGCAACGCCGGCCGGGACCTGGCCGTCACCGCCGACGGCTCCCTTTATGCCTGCCACGGCCTGGTGGGAATTCCCGAGTTCTACATGGGCAAGGTGACCGAGACCGACAGCGAGGACTGCCGCCGCGTGCGGTTGACCTTCGCCGACCTGGAGGTGGACAACATTGGGGAATGCGCCGGCTGCTGGGCACGGTATTTCTGCGGCGGTTCCTGCTACGCCCACGCCTACTTCGCCACCGGCGGCGTGTCCCGGCCAGACCCGCGCCATTGCCTGCTGACCAAACGCTGCGCCGAGGCCGCGATCAGGCGCTTTCTTGCTACGGTTGGGCAGGCGGAAAAGCGGGATCGCCTGTACGCCAACGTCCGGAAGTTCATCGGCGCCGCCAGAGACGTCGCCCATGCTTAGAAATCTCTACCTGGTGATCTCCCAGGACTGCAACCTCGCCTGCGGCTACTGCTATGCTCAAGGCGGGGATTTCGGCCGGGGCGCTTCCCTGATGAGGCCGGAGACCATGCGCGCCGCCTTCGATCGGCTGCTGCCGCTGGCGGGCGGGACCGTGGCGGTTTCCTTCTTCGGCGGCGAGCCGCTGCTGAACTTCGAACTGATGAAGGAGACCGTGGTCTACGGGCAGCGACTCGCGGCGCAGCGGGATGTGCGCTTCGTCTACTGCCTTACCACTAACGGCACCCTGCTCGACGACGAGCGGCTGGCGTTCCTCAAGGCACACGTGCGCCACATCGCGGTCAGCCTTGACGGGGATGCCGCCGCCACCAACGCCGGCCGGCGGTTCAGGAACGGCGACGGCGACGTCCACGGTACGGTGCTGGCGAATATCCGGCGCCTGCGCGAGGCGGGTATTCCCTTCGCCCTGCGGGGAACGGTGATGGAACAGCATGCCGCCGGCCTGGAAGAGGCGGCCCGCTATCTCGACGGCCTCGGCGCGGTCTCCCTGCGCATCGCCCCCGCAGCGCTGGCGGCGGAGTGGCGTGGCGACAGCCTGCGCGCCTGGACGGCGGGCTACGGCCGCCTCAACCGCGCCTCCCTGGAAAGCATCCTGGCGGGGGAGGAGCCGGTGGTGGCGAACGAGCTTTGCAAGGTCGCCGCCCACCGGCTGCTGGGCGAACGGCGCCTTTATCCCTGCGCCGCCGGCGAGGGCGTCCTGGCGGTGGCGGCGGACGGGGGCGTGTATCCCTGCGACCATTTCGTCGGCGCGGACGCCTTCCGCATGGGCAGCGTCCACGATCCAGATTTTCCCGGCACGGCCTTCCATGAGATCGCCGTCCGGCTGAAGGGCAACTCGGTGGAACAGCGCCCGAGATGCGCCTGCTGCGACGTCCGCTACGACTGCGGCGGCGAATGCCCGGCCCAGTCGCTGCTGCGCCGCGGTGACATCGCCGAGCCCTCCGCCAGCCACTGCGCCTTCACCAAGAAAATCGCCAGGGAGACGGCATCCCCGCTCGACCGCGCCGCCGCCGACGAGGCCGGGAAGGCCCGGCTCAAGGCCTTTTTGGGGGGCGGCTAGCCGTGGCGGCGGTGTTGGTCGACCACGCCACGGTGGTCTATCCCTCCGGCGTGAAGGCGGTGGAAGGGTTGTCGATGTGCGTCCGGCACGGCGAAATCTTTGGCCTGCTCGGCCTCAACGGGGCGGGCAAGACCTCGGCCATCAAGATGCTGGCAACGCTGCTGCGCCCTACCGCCGGCCGGGTCCGCATTCTCGGCCTCGACACCATGGAGCGTCCGGCCGAGATCAAGCGGCGCATCGGCGTGGTGCCTCAGGAGAACAATCTCGACACCTACCTCGACGTGCGGCAGAACCTGGCCTTCCATTGCCGCTATGCCGGTCTGGCAAAGAAGGACTACACCCCGCGGGTGGAGGAATGGCTCGCCCTGCTCGGGCTGGAAGGGAAGGCGACGGAGTCGGTGCTGCGCCTGTCCGGCGGCACCAAGCGCAAGGCGATGCTGGCCAAGGCGTTTCTCACCGAGCCCGAGCTGTTGATTCTCGACGAGCCCACCGCCGGCCTCGATCCCGATGTCCGCGCCCTGCTCTGGGACAAGGTCGGGGAATTTCGCCGCAACGGCGGCACCGTTTTCCTCTCCACCCACTACCTCGAAGAGGCGGAGCGCTTGTGCGACCGGATCGGCATTCTCCACGGCGGCCGGCTGGTGGCGGAGGGAACCGTGGCGGACCTGGCGCGCTGGGCCGGGCGGGACGCTTCGGAGCGGGGCGGGGTGGAGGCGGCGTTCAGGCGCGCGGTGGGAGGATGTTCGTGAAATTCCTGCTCGCGCTGCTGCACCGGAATGCCGCCGCCGATCTCGCGGCCTTCAAGCTGACCGCCGTGCGGATGCTGGTCCAGCCGGCGGTTTACCTCTTCGTGTTCGGCTACGTGGTGGGCGGCATGCTCCCCGCCCAAGGCGGCGGCTACGCCAGGATCATGGCGCCGGGCATCGTCGCCATCTCCGTGGTCACCGGCCCTTTCGTCACCATCGGCGGCGGCGTGATCTCGGGTTACTATTTCCGCACCATGGAGGAATGGCTGCTCGCGCCGGTTCCGCTGCGTACGCTTCTGGCGGCGCTGGTGTTCAACGGCCTCTGCTACGGCCTCGCCGGCGGGACCGTGGTGGCGGCGCTGGTATGGGCGATCCTCGGACTCGCGCCGCAGAACGTCGGCTACATGGTTCTGACGGCGACGGCCGGCGCGTTGCTGTTCTCCCTCTTCACCCTGGTGGTGCTGCTGGTTCCGGAAACGCCCGACAAGGGGCAGGAGGTGTTTTCCTTCCTGATGATGCCCATGACCTTCTTCGGCTGCACCTTCTACTCCTACGACATGCTGGGCGCGCCTTTCAACTATCTGGCGCTGCTGCTGCCCACCACCTACATCGCCGAAGGGCTGCGGGCGGCCTACAGCCCGGATTCCCCCCACATGGAAGCGGGAACGGTGCTGGCCGGGCTCTCGCTGGCGGCGGCGGTGTTGATTCCGCTGGCCGACTGGGCATTCAGGAGGCGGTTCAGGGATTTCACATGGTGAAAGTCATCGCGGCATTCCTCTGGGCCTGGGCGCTGCTGCCTCTCGCCGCAATGGCCGAGGCCGACGGAAAGGAGGACACCAACGTCACCGTCATCACGGCGCTGGACATGGAACGGGAAAAGCCCGCCGACCTGATCGAGCTGCTGCGCTCGAAGGTCGGGCTGGACGACAGCGGCGGTACGATCACCATGCGGGGCGTGCGCGGTATCGCCATTTACGTGGACGGCTTCGCCTCGACCATGACCGATCTCAGGCAGATCAAGCCCGAGCGGGTGGAGCGGATCGAGATCCTGCGCGGGGCGGCGTCGGCCCGTTTCGGCGCCGACGCCATGGGGGGCGCCATTGCCGTCACCACCCGCAAGGCCGCGGCAACGCAGCGCTTAGAGCTGGTCCAGGGGGTCAATTCGTCCGGCAGCTGGTACACCCGGCTGAGCGGGGCGGGGGGCGCGGCGCCGGCGAGCATCGGGGTGATGGGCGAGCGCCAGTTTGTCCAGGGCTACCGGCGCGTACCCGACGCTCCCTATCCCTCCCAGGTCACGGTCGAGGACGAGCGGACCGACAAGTCGACGGTGGAAGCTCGGATCGGCTTCCGCGATGATGGGCGGGAGGCGCAATTCCAGGCCAGGCGCTTCGCGTTCCTGACCCGCTACGGCCGCCCGAACTGGTGGGAGGACTACGATATCGACACGCTGCGCTTCACCTCCGCCCTGAAGCCGTCGCCCGCGACCGATCTGGGGCTTTCACTCGGCCACGAAGCCTACCGGGACAAGGGGTTGCGGGACCAGGGCACCGGCACGGACGCGGCCGGCCTTGCGCCGAACCGCTGGCTACTCAGCGATGGCAGCAAGTTCGAGGCGGAAGTCACCGGCGCGGCGAAAGGGGCGGCGGGAACGCTGCATCTTGGCCTGCACTACGGTCAGAACGCCGATGTCTATGAAACGCGGGATTACCAGAGCGGCGGCACCGACTTCCTGCTGCGCGCCAAGATGTCCAACGCCGCCGCCTATTTCCTCTACCAGAGTGAACGGTGGAGCGGCCTTTCCATGGAGTTGAGCGGGCGCTACGACCGCTACCGCTATTTCGACACTACCATTTTCAACGACGCCTCCCTGGTGAAAAACACCACGGCGGATGAAACGACCAAGCGGTCCTTCAGCCCCAAGGCCGGCCTGCGCTGGGCGATGGACGGCACCACGCTCAACGGCTCGGTGGGTACCGGCTTCGTGCCGCCCTCGCCGGACCAGCTCTACTACGCCGACGTCGGGCCGGCCACCCAGTGGCTGGCCAACCCCGCCCTCAAGCCCCAGCGCTCCCTCACCTGGGACCTGGGCGCCAGGCAGAAATTCGGGGCGGACACCGAGGCGGGGGTGACGGTCTTTCACACCCTGTGGCGCGACAAGATCGGCGCGATGATCGTGGATTACGGCATTCCCCTCAAGCGGCAGAACCAGAACATCGGCCAGGCCGAATCCCGCGGCGCGGAGATCGAGTTCAGCCACAAGGCCGGCGGCGGCTGGTCCGCCTTTTTCAACTACACTTACACCCGGACTCGGGTGACAGAAAACCTGGCCAATCCTGCCCTGGTCGGCAAAGAGCTGCCCGACATGCCTCGGCACAAGTTCAACCTGGGCTTCGGTTACGAGGGAGGGGCGGGCATCACTACTAAGGGGCTGCTGCGGTTCGTGGGGCCCTCCTTCACGGATGAGAACAATACCGTGACGGACAGCAAAGATTATCGCTGGGAAAGGGAGCCTTATCACGTGGTGGATATTTCCCTCACCAAGCGTTTCAATGACGCCGATCTTACCCTGGCCGTGGACAACCTGTTCGACAAGAAATACATGTCTGGCTTTTTCTGGCGCGCCGAGGGAAGGATCGTGCGAGCCGAGGCGGCGTTGAGATTCTGAAATGCACTGAGAGGAGGAAGAAAAATGAAGTTGCACGGACTGGTATTGTTGTTGCTGGCTGGTTTGGCCCCGGTGTCGGCGGAAGCCTGCCGCCCGTTTGGTTCCTATACTTTCGTCGAGGACAAGGCGAGGGGCATCTGGTTCACCGAGGGGGACAACAACGCCGTTTCCCGTCTGGCGCAGGATGGCACGATCAAGTCCTTCCGGCTGCCGACCCCCAATGCGGAGCCTTCTTCCTTGGCGCTCGACCGTCGGGGCAACATCTGGCTGGTGGAGAGCGATGCCGCCAAGATCGGCCGGCTGGGGCGGGACGGCAAAATCGTCGAATACGCCACGACAGACGGCCACCCGGTCATGGTAGCGGTGGATTCCAAAGGCGAGGCCTGGTTCACCCAGATGGCGGGAAACCACGCTCCCGACCAGGAAGGGGAGCATGCCGGCCATGGCCAGCCGTTCGTCTCGAAGGTGGGCCGAATCGCGGCAGGACGGATGACCGGCTATCCCCTCGACGAGGGCTGGCCAACCTCAATCGCCATCGACCGCAGCGACCGGGTATGGGTGTCGGTGCTGGTGCCGGGCGACACCGATGGGCGTAAAGACCGGCCGGTGGGCAAGCTGGCGCGGCTCGACCGCGATGGCCGCTGGACTTTCGTGCACCGCTGGGAGAACAGCTGCCCGAGCAATTTGCTGGCAGTGCCGGGAGGCGGGCTGATCATCTCCGACCATTGCCGCGGCGTCATTGGGCGGTTGGATCGAAACGGCAAGCTGGCGGAAACTGTCCTTCCGCCGAATACCTCCATCCAGCAAATGTCCCTGGCCCGGGACGGCACGCTGTGGTTCACTACCGCGGAGGGCGGCAGGATCGGCCGCATTACGCATCAGGGCAAGGTGGCGTACGCCAACCGGCCGGAGAACGGCGACGATGCTTTCGCCATCCTGGCGACGCGCAGCGGCGACGTGGTTTTTTCCGAGTTTTACAACTACAACATCAACCGGCTGACGAAGAGTGGCGAGTTCGTCGAGCATCTGGTTAACCTGGACGCGCGGCACGACGGCCGGGAAGCCCGTGAGGGCGAGGTGTGCCTGGTCAAGTTTGCCTCCCGCATCGTCGACAAACAGGAGATGGATCGCCGGCGCGCCGAAGAGGTGCGCCTTGGCCGGCTAAAGCCGACAGCAGACGGGGTGGAAAGGCTTGCGGAGCAAAAGTGCTTGAGTTGCCACGACGCGCGGCGCCTCCTGCTGTCGCGGCGCAGCGACTGGTCGCCGAGCATCGGGCGCATGCAGGAATACATGCGGGTGCGCAATGTGCCACGATTGACCGATGATGAGAAACAGATTCTGGTGCGTTACTTCAACACTCATTACGGCCTCAACTAATAAATGGGCCGCTTTCCAGGTCTCGTGCTGGAGAGCCAAAATTATCCGGTGTTGGTGGAATGGTTCCACAGCACCGGCCAGACCCTGAAAGCGAATACCGCCAGCGACAGCCACGCCAGCACGGCCCCCACGACAATCAGAGTGTGCCGGCCGGCAAGATAGCCAACGGCATAGCCGATTACCCCACAATGAGCCAGACCCATTTGCAGCCAGGGCCAGGCGCCCTCGCGGATCGGGTTGCCGGTGAAGCGCGGCAGCATGTGGCTGGCAAGGCCGTAAATCATGAACAGCATAAAGCCGAAGGTAAACAGGTGCAGGAATGCCGGGCGGGCGGCATTGTCGCTGAGGAGGCTGCCATTCATCAGCAGTCCCAGGCCGGCAAGCATCAGGTAAGCCTGCGCTGCCAGGATAAACCAGCGGTTGTCCGGGGAAAAGGTGAAGCCCATCTGCTGCATCCGGTCGTGCGCTTCCTGGCGGGCAGGTTGGAGCAGGGTGAGCGCTTCCTCCGGGCTTTGCACACCGACCGCCCGCAACGTGCCGTCGATCAGTAGCGCCGGAACGGTTTGCAGCTTGAGGCGCTGCGCCAGCGCCGCGCCTTCCGGTTGGGCAATATCCACTACGTAAAATTCGAAGCCGCGATCGGCAGCGACTTCGCGCCAGACTTTTTCCGCTTCCAGGCAGAACGGGCAGACGCCGGAAACGATTAGTTCGATTTTCATTGCACAGGAAGGGTTCTGCTACGCCCTCCGGCGCGGACAGTGAGGATCATGTTCAGTCCGAACAGCACGATTGCGCCGTAGGTCAGCACGCCCCCGGCCATCACCAGCATGTCGCGCCAGCCCAGCCAGCCGGCGATCATCAGCGGCAGGCCGGCATTGGCCAAATACAGTTGCCAGTCAGCCATCGGTTCGGAATACAGAGGGAAGCCGCCGAAGCGTGGCAAAACGTGCAGGGCAATGCCGTAAATCATCATCAGGATGAAGCCGAGCAGCATGATGTGACCGTGGGCGCGGGGTACATTGCCGGGGATCAGGCCGGGGTCTATCAGTCGAACGATCGCAATCAGGCCGCCGAGCAGTCCGTAGACCAGGGCGATAGAGACAAACAGTCGGTTGCGCTTGTGCATGTGACGCTCCTCAGGAACTCAGGATTATCGGGGTGGTTAAATCGACGTGCATTGATGTATATCAAATTCCACCTATAATCCGCCCATGGCCTTAACTCAACAACACATCGAACAAATCAGGCAATGCCATCTTTTCGAGCAGCTCACTGATGCGGAGTTGAATCAGGTCGCCAGTCACGGCTATTTGGTGGAGCTGTACGCGGGCCAAACCATTTTTTCCCAGGGCGACTCCTGCCACCAGTTCTACCTGGTGCAGCGCGGCATGATCAAGCTCTACCGGACCTCGGTGGACGGCACGGAAAAGGTCATGGATCTGGCCGGGCCGAAGCAGTTGTTTGCCGAAGCGGTGATGTTCACCGGCAAGTACCCTCTCCATGCCGCGGCAATCGAGCCATCGACGGTGTTTGCTTTCGATTGCAAGGACTTCATGACGCAGATGCATGATAACGTCGAGTTGTGCTTTCGTCTGATGTTGAGCATGAGCCAGCGTTTGCATGGCATGATCAATGAGATCGACCGGCTCACCCTGCACAGCGGCACGCAGCGCCTTGCCCAATATCTGCTTGAACAGGTGCCCGAAGGGGTGATGCAATCACCCTGCATACGCCTATTGGTGCCGAAGATGGTGATTGCCTCCCGCCTCGGCATTCAGCCCGAGACTTTTTCGCGCATCATGGCGCGCCTGCGCAGCGACGGCATGATCGAAACGCATAACGACACCATATTGCTGAAGGATCTTCGCGCCTTGCGCTGTCTCGCGGCATGTCCGGGATAGGTGTGGAATTATTCCGCCATTCCGCCCTGTTCCAGCCCCAGTTCCTGTATCTTGCGTGTCAGCGTGTTGCGTCCCAAGCCCAGTAGAGTGGCGGCTTCGATGCGCCTGCCTGCGGTGTGCTTCAGCGCGCAGGCGATCAATATTTTCTCGAAGTCGCGGGAGAACTTGTCCATCACGCCCTGCTCGCCCCGGTTGAACTCCTTGTCCGCTTCGCGTCCTAATGCTTCCTGCCAGCTTCTCTCGGCGGTTGCCGCCTGATCTTCGCGCAGGTCAGGCGGCAGGTCGGCGATTTCGATGTTCTGCCCTGGCGCCATGACCGTTAGCCAGTGGCAGACGTTCTCCAGTTGGCGCACGTTGCCGCTCCAGCTGAGCGTGCCGAGATAGCGCATCGCGGCCGGCGACAGTTTTTTCGGTTCAACCCCCAGTTCGCGCGCACTTTTCTGCAGAAAATACTTGGCCAGGAGCGGAATGTCCTCGCCGCGTTCGCGCAATGGAGGCAGGCGCAGGCGGATGACGTTGAGGCGGTGGAACAGATCCTCGCGGAACAGTCCCTGCCTGACGTGCTGCTCCAGGTTCTGGTGGGTGGCGGCGATGACGCGCACGTTGACCTTGATCGGCTGGTGGCCACCGACACGGTAAAACTGGCCGTCGGAGAGTACGCGTAGCAACCGGGTCTGCAAATCGGGCGGCATGTCGCCGATTTCGTCGAGGAACAAGGTGCCGCCGTCGGCCTGTTCGAAGCGCCCGCGACGCAGGGCCTGCGCACCGGTAAAGGCGCCGCGCTCGTGGCCGAACAGCTCGGATTCGAGCAGGTCCTTCGGAATGGCGGCGGTGTTGAGGGCGATGAACGGCATCTCGGCACGCGGGCTGTGGCGGTGCAGTGCGCGCGCCACCAGCTCCTTGCCGGTACCCGATTCGCCGTTGATCAGCACGGTGACGTGCGATTGGGACAAGCGGCCGATGGCGCGGAAAATCTCCTGCATCGCCGGCGCCTGGCCGAGGATTTCGGTAACGGATTCCGCGGTTTCCGGCTTGGCCGCCTGGCGAACACTCTCGTCCATGGCGCGACGAATCAGCGTCACGGCGTGGTCGACATCGAATGGTTTGGGCAGGTAGTCGAAGGCGCCGCCCTGGAAAGCCGAAACTGCACTGTCCAGATCGGAGTAGGCAGTCATGATGATCACCGGCACATCCGGCAGGCGTTCCTTGATCTGTTGCAGCAGGTCCAGTCCGGATGTGCCGGGCATGCGGATGTCGCTCACCACCACTTGCGGCGTATCGGTTTCAAGCGCGGACAGGGCATCCTGGGCGGTGGGGAAGGAGCGGAACTCGATTTGTTCCCGCGCTAGCGCCTTTTCGAACACCCAGCGGATGGAGTGGTCATCGTCGATGATCCAGACGGCTTTCATAATTGTCAGTCCTAAGTGATTAGTCCTGAGTCCTGAGTTTTCAAAGCATTCCGCGAAGCGGGGCAAACCACTTTGTACTCAGGACTTAGCACTTGGTTGTAACTCCGTAAGCGGCAACAGCAGAGTAAAGCAGGTATGCCCAGGCCGGCTATCGCATTCGATCGTGCCCTGGTGCTGGTTGATCAGAGTTTGCGCCAGGGTCAGCCCCATGCCACTGCCACCCTCCCGTCCAGAAACCAGGGGATAGAAGATTTTTTCGCGGATTGCATCGGGAATGCCGGGGCCGTTGTCGATGATTTGCACCTGGATAGCCTGGCGGTAACGTTTTTTCGCCAGCGTGACCTGGCGTGCGATGCGGGTGCGCAGGATAATTTCTCCTTTGCCCTGCATGGATTGCACCGCGTTGCGTACGATATTGAGCACCGCCTGGATCAGTTGTTCCGGGTCCGCCACGAGATCCGGCAGGCTGGTGTCGTAGTCGCGCCGGATGGTGATGCCTTTGGGTGTTTCCGCCAGGGTAAGGCTGCGCACCCGCTCCAGCACCTCGTGGATGTTGGTGGCGCGCAGGTGCGGCAGATGGCTGGGGGTGAGCAACCGGTCCATCAGCTTCTGCAGGCGGTCGGCTTCCTGGATGATCACCTGGGTGTATTCGCGCAGGCCGGTACGGGGCAGTTCGTGCTCCAGGAGCTGCGCCGCGCCGCGCAGGCCGCCCAGCGGGTTCTTGATTTCGTGGGCGAGATTGCGCAGCAGTTCCCGGTTGGCCTGCTGCTGCACCTGCATGCGCTCTTCGCGGGCGATTTTCAGCTGCTTGTCGATCTGGTGGAATTCCAGGATCAGGCTGATGGCGCCAATTTCCACCGGCGTGACCGTGCAGCTGACGGACAGGCTGTGGTTGCCGGGTGTGGTCAGGAGAATTTCATGCTCGGTGAAGCAGGCCTGGGTGAGCAGCGCCGACTCGACGGCCTTGGGCAGCGTTTCGGCATCGCCAAAAACCTGCTGCAGAGGCATTCCGGCAACATGCTTGCGGCTGAGCTTGAACAGGTTTTCCGCGGACGGATTGAGATAAGCGACCCGCAGACCCTGATCGAGCAGGATCACGGCGGTGGTCAGGTGTTCCAGTCCGGCAAAGAGTTTGGTTGTCACGGGTGCATCATCCCTGGGTGGTTGGCTACGAGTGTAGCAAGAGTCGCGCCAGGGATGGCAGGGGTTACCTTACGCCGGCCAGTTCCTTGTTCAGCGCCTCGACATTCTTTTCGTGCAGAGCGACATTGTCCTTCAGGCCCTGCACCCGATCCAGGTATTTCTGGTAGTTGCGCTCGTCGCCCAGGCGTGTGGCTTCGCCTTCGGCCAGTGCTTTCCTGGCCTCATCCAGCAAGTTCCGCTCCGTAGCCAACTCCTGCTCCAGAATGCTGCGGCGCGTTCCATCGCGCTGTTTCTGGGTGTCGCCGTCAATGCGGGGGAAGCCCGGCGGCGTTGCGGTCGGAGCGCGGGGCTTGGGGGCGGCCATCAAGGAAGGCGGATCGAGATTGAGCTTCTTGGCGCCCTTCTTGGGGAAGTTGGTGTAGGTCTTTCGGCCGTTTTCATCCACCGTCATGTAGATATCGGCGTGGGCGGCCTGCCCCAGGAATAGCGAAATAAAAATCAGCAGCGTGGTTTTCATGAGGCGATTCAATAATTGCGATGGTTCAGATTAAGGGATTAGCCAAATTTTATCAACGTCTCGGCGACGAAGGGGCTGACAGGCAAATAAAAAAAGGGCGGGTTACCCCGCCCTTTTAAAGTGCGATGCCCGAAATTACAGGCTGTAATACATGGCGAACTCGACCGGATGGGTGGTCATGCGGAAGCGGGTGACTTCTTCCATTTTCAGTTCGATGAAGGCGTCGATCCAGTCATTGGAGAACACGCCACCACGGGTCAGGAACTCGCGATCCTTGTCCAGGTATTCCAGCGCCTGATCCAGGGACGAGCACACGGTCGGGATCAGTTTCTCTTCTTCCGGCGGCAGGTCGTAAAGGTTCTTGTCCATGGCCTCGCCCGGGTGGATCTTGTTCTGGATGCCGTCAAGACCGGCCATCAGCAGAGCGGAGAAGCACAGGTACGGGTTGGCGGAAGGATCCGGGAAACGGGTCTCGATGCGGCGGCCCTTGGGATTGGCTACGTGCGGAATGCGGATCGAGGCGGAGCGGTTCTTGGCGGAGTAGGCCAGCATCACCGGAGCTTCGAAGCCTGGAACCAGACGCTTGTAGGAGTTGGTGCCGGGGTTGGTGATCGCATTCAGGGCGCGGGCATGCTTGATGATGCCGCCGATGTAGAACAGAGCCGTTTCGGACAGGCCGCCGTAGCCGTTGCCGGCGAACAGGTTCTGGCCGTCTTTCCAGATCGACTGGTGCACGTGCATGCCGGAGCCGTTGTCGCCGACGATGGGCTTGGGCATGAAGGTCGCGGTCTTGCCGTAGGCATGGGCCACGTTGAACACCACGTATTTCAGGATCTGGGTCCAGTCGGCACGTTTCACCAGGGTGCTGAACCGGGTGCCGATTTCGCACTGGCCGGCGGTCGCCACTTCATGGTGATGCACTTCGACCGGCACGCCCATTTCTTCCAGCGCCAAACACATGGCGGAACGGATGTCCTGGAAGGAATCGACAGGAGGAACCGGGAAGTAACCGCCCTTGACGCCAGGACGGTGGCCGACGTTGCCGCCTTCGAATTTCTCGCTGGAGGACCAGGCGGCTTCTTCGGACTCGATCTTCACCGAGGCGCCGGACATGTCGGCGTGCCAGGTGACGGAGTCAAAAATGAAGAACTCGGGTTCCGGACCGAAGTAAGCGGTGTCGCCAATGCCGGTGGATTTCAGGTAGGCTTCAGCGCGTTTGGCGATGGAGCGTGGGCAGCGGTCATAGCCCTTGCCGTCGGAAGGCTCCACCACGTCGCAGGACATGATCAGGGTGGATTCGTCGAAGAACGGGTCCATGTTGGCGGTATCCGGATCGGCCATCAGCTGCATGTCGGAAGCCTGAATGCCTTTCCAGCCGGCGATGGAGGAACCGTCGAAGGCGTGACCGCTTTCGAACCAGTCTTCGTCCACCACGTGGGCGGGAATGGAAACGTGCTGTTCCTTGCCGCGGGTATCGGTAAAGCGCAGGTCAACGAATTTAACGTCGTTGTCCTTGATCATTTTCAAAACGTCGGCGACCGCCATGTTTTAATCTCCTAACTATCTAAAAGTTTGCAAAAAAATGACTTCGAATTCTGGGTTTTTGCTACTGGGAGGCAAGTTAGCATGAAACATGCCAGGCAAAAACATAAAAAAAGCATTGTGCCATAACTGCTTATAAATCGGCACCCCTTATTTGACGCACCGGAATTGTGCAAAAAGGGTACGCCATGCACCATTATGGTGCATGGCGTTGATGCAGATGAATGGCGGCAAAAAATGGGTCGTCCTGGAGCAGGTCGGCGATTGCTGCTTTGAGTGCGGCGACCTGTTCGCGGCTGACCTCGCTGGCGAGGAAAATTTCGGCTTCCGCTTTTCCATCCAGATAATGCAATACCACTTTTTCATGCCTGGGCAGCGCCTGCCCCAGCAGTTGTTCCAGATGGGCAATCAAGGTTTCACGACTGGGCAGGTGCTGGTTGAGCTTGGCCGACGAATCATCCTCCGGGTCGATGTGCACCATGACATCGAGCGCATGGTGCTGTTTGAGTACGCGCGCGCGCGCGCTTTCGGCAATATAGTGCCCTTCCGAGACGCTGATGCGCGGGTTTACCAGCACATGTGCGTCCACCAGTGCGCGGTCGCCCATGCGGCGGGTGCGCAATTCGTGCACGCCATGAACGCCAGAGGTGGCGAGCAGGGTTGCACGTATCGCTGCCACTTCGCTCTTGTCCAGGCTGGTGTCGATCAATTCGGAAATCGCCTGGGATGCCTGCTTCCAGCCCATGCGCATGATCATGACCGCAACCAGCACCGCAGCCAGGATGTCCATCGAAGTGAAACCGAGCAGGTTGCCGCCGATGCCCGCCACCACCACTAGCGACGAGGCGGCGTCGGAACGGGCGTGCCAGGCATTGGCTTCGAGCATCTGCGAGCGCAGTTTGCGCGCGACATGCAGCATGTAGCGGAACAGTGCTTCCTTGCCGGCCAGGGTCAGGATGGCGATCCACAGCGTGGCGACGTGGACTTTTTGCAGCGCGGCGGGGTCTTGCAGGCGCATCGCCGCGCCCCAGAACAGGGCGCCACCGACGCCGAGCAAAATCAGCCCGAGTGCCAGGGTGGTGGCGGTTTCGATGCGGGCATGGCCGTAGGGATGCTCCTCATCCGCGTCGCGCGCGCCATGGCGATTGGCGAACAGCACCAGGAAATCGCACAACAGGTCGGACAGGGAATGCAAGCCGTCGGCGACCAGGGCCTGGGATTTTCCGAACAGGCCGATTACGATCTGCAGCACGGTCAGTACCACGTTCACCGCGACGCTGATCCAGGTCACTTTTTGTGCGGCTTGAAAGCGCCCGATCCGATCAGGGTGAATTTCAGCGTGCGGTTTGGCAGGGTGGTGGGGCATCGGGGATATTCAGATTAAGAAGCAATGAGTTCGGGACATTATGATACGCAAATCAGCGGGCTTTTGCCTTATAATTCGACGTCTTTAAAATGTAGAACATTCATGACCGATCGTTACGCCGTTATCGGCAACCCCATCGCCCACAGCAAGTCCCCGCTGATTCACGCCGAGTTTGCACGCCAGACGGACCAGGATATGACCTACGCCGCGATGCTTGCGCCGCTGGAAGACTTTGCCGGCACGGTGAAGAAGTTTCAGTCAGAAGGCGGCAAGGGGCTGAATGTGACGGTTCCATTCAAGCAGGAAGCCTGGAAATTGGCAACCCTCCTGACCGATCGCGCGCGTCTGGCGGAAGCGGTCAATACCCTGAAGTTCGAGCCGGACGGCACGATGCTCGGTGACAACACCGATGGTGCCGGACTGACGCGGGATATTCGGGAAAATCGGGGCATTTCCTTCGCGGGCAAGCGCGTGCTGCTGATGGGCGCTGGCGGCGCGGCCCGCGGCGTGCTGCTTCCCTTGCTGCTGCAGAAGCCGGAGCGGCTGACCATTGCCAACCGCACACCGGAAAAGGCCGTCGAACTCGAGCGGCATTTCGCCGCCTATGGCCGGGTCGAGGGTGGCGATTATGCGCGGCTGGCGGGGAGCCTGTTCGATATCGTGATCAATGCCACTTCCAGCAGCCTGAGCGATGCGCTGCCTCCCTTGCCGCAGGGCGTGTTCGCGCCGGGGGCGCTGGCCTACGACATGATGTACGGCAAGGGGCTTACCCCCTTCCTGCAGTTCGCCCAGGCTAACGGCGCGGCACATCTGGCCGACGGTCTCGGCATGCTGGTCGAGCAGGCGGCGGAATCCTTTTTCCTGTGGCGCGGCGTGCGGCCACAAACACAGTCCGTCATCACGCTTTTGAAATCATGCTGAAAACCCTGTGGCGCTGGCTGTGGCGCGGCATCGCCCTGTTCGTCGCCGTGGTGCTGATCTACCAGCTGTGGATTTTCGCCCACATCTGGTGGTGGGTGGATCACAACCCCTCCGCCAGCGCCTTCATGGAGCAGCGGCTGGAAGTTCTGCAAGACAAAAATCCCAGCGCCGAGCTGCGCCACCGGTGGGTGCCGTACAACCGCATCTCCAACAACCTCAAGCGCGCCCTGATCGCCGCCGAAGACTCGAAATTTCTCGACCACGAAGGCTTCGACTGGGAGGGCATCCAGAAAGCCTACGAAAAGAACCTGAAAAAGGGCAAGATCGTCGCCGGCGGCTCCACCATCAGCCAGCAGCTGGCCAAGAACCTGTTTCTATCTTCCCGGAAGGTATTCTGGCGCAAGGGCGAGGAGGCAGTAATCACCGTGATGCTGGAACAGATGATGAGCAAGCGCCGCATTCTCGAGATCTACCTCAATGTTATCGAATGGGGCAACGGCGTGTTCGGCGCCGAAGCGGCGGCGCGCCATTACTACAAGACCAGCGCTTCCAGCCTGTCCGCGGAGCAGGCGGCCAGACTCGCTTCGATGGTGCCCAACCCGCGCTATTACGACAGCCACCGCAATGCACGCGGCCTGGAAAGAAAAACCGGCATTATCCTGGCGCGGATGAACCAGGTGCAGGCGCCCTAGCTCGATGTGTCAAAATTGACAGAAGTAGCCGGTGGCGATTAAAATTCACGCGTTTTCATACTTAAAGGTCCATTACCTTGGACAGTCATAGTTGTAGCAGTTTCGCACCAAACTTTTTGTTCTAGCGGTTACCCCTTCAGCGCTCCTTCGGCCTTGACGGTTTTTCCGCTGGAAAACAGTGGAAAAAACGGGCTAAAGCGTGATCCTGCCGGCCTAGGTCGGTCGTTATCGACCCCCTTTTTTCTTGCCCCATATATAGCTGTCAGCAATCAGCGGTCGGCTTTTGGCTTGCGTGCGCAACTCGCGCGGTTTTGCCGAAGGCTGAAAGCTGACTGAATACCAAAGGGACAGGCGGCATGTCGGAAATTGAAAAAACCAAGATCCAGGAAAGTCTGCAGGAGATACTGCAGCAGGTCATCGAGCTGCTGAGCAGGCATCAGCTGGTGGAAGGGCTCGTCCATAAACAGGACATGCCGCGTCAGGATTTGGTCGAGACGCTGGTGCACAAGCAGCATCTGGCCGAATTGCAGAAAAAGCTCGACGAGCTTCACTCCGCCGATATTGCTTACATCCTCGAAGCCTTGCCGCTGGAACAGCGCCTGCTTGTCTGGGACCTGGTCAAGGTCGAGCGCGACGGCGACATCCTGCTGGAAGTTTCCGATGCGGTACGGGAATCCCTGATCGCCAGTATGGACAGCGAGGAACTCCTCGCCGCCGCCGAACAGCTCGACACCGACGAAATCGCCGACCTTGCTCCCGACCTGCCGCACGACGTGATGCAGGAGTTGCTCGAATCGCTCGACAGCCAGAACCGCGCCCACCTGCAGTCGGCCATGTCCTACCCGGAGGATACGGTCGGCTCGCTGATGGATTTCGACATGGTTTCCATTCGCGACGATATCAGCCTGGAAGTGGTGTTGCGCTACCTGCGCCGACTGGGCAAGTTACCGGGCCATACCGACAAACTGTTCGTGGTCGACCGCAACGACAACTTCAGAGGGGTGTTGTCTTTCAAGCGGCTGCTGGTCCATGATCCCGAGGCGAGCGTGGCGGCGGTGATGGCCGAGGATGCGGTGACCTTCCATCCCGACGACGAAGCCGGCGACGCCGCTTCGGCGTTCGAACGCTATGACCTGGTTTCCGCCCCGGTGGTGGATCGGAACAACAAGCTGGTGGGGCGCCTGACGGTGGACGTGGTGATGGACTTCATTCGCGAAGAGACCGACAGCGAAATGCTCTCCATGGCCGGCTTGCGCGAAGAGGAAGATTTGTTCGCCACGGTGTGGAAAAGTATCCAGAACCGCTGGACCTGGCTGGCCCTCAACCTGGTGACGGCGTTCATCGCCTCGCGCGTGATCGGCGTGTTCGAAGGATCGATCGAGAAGATCGTGGCGCTGGCCGCTCTGATGCCGATTGTTGCCGGAATCGGCGGCAATTCCGGCAACCAGACCACGACCATGATCGTCCGCGCCCTGGCGCTGGGACAGATTCGCGGCGGCAGCATCCGCAAGCTGTTCCTCAAGGAACTCGGCGTCAGCCTGATCAACGGGCTGATCTGGGGCGGCATTATCGGTCTGGTCGCCTGGCTCCTCTACCGCAACGCCGCGCTGGGCGTGGTGATGACTGGCGCGATGATGCTCAACCTCGTGCTGGCGGCGCTGATGGGGGTGCTGATCCCGATGCTCATGCACAAGCTTGGGCGCGATCCGGCGGTGGGTTCCAGCGTGATGATCACCGCCGTGACCGACAGCGGCGGTTTTTTCATTTTTCTCGGCCTGGCCACGCTTTTCCTGCTTTAATAAAAGGGTGTTTCTGATTTAACCGGTAAATGGAACCATGCCGTTCTCGCCGTTTTATTTCGCGCTGCTTCTGGTCGCGCTCGGCCTGCTGGCAGTCTTTGTCCAGGTCGGCGCCCTGACCCTGGCTTTCGACAAGCTCGGCCTGTCGCCCAATTCCGCCACGTTGTTGCTGTCCGTCTCGCTGCTCGGCAGCCTGATCAACCTGCCGCTGTTCAGCGTCAAGGCAGAGGGGCCGCCGCCCCCCATGCCGCAACCGTTTCGCAGCCTGCTCAGGCTGCCGCCGATGGAGTTCACCGGCAAGACCGTGGTTGCGGTCAACGTCGGTGGCTGCCTGGTGCCGTTGGGTTTTTCTGCCTACTTGCTGCAGCACACCCTGCTCAGTCTGTGGAGCGTGATCTGGACGGTGGCGCTGGTATCCATGGTGTGCCGGCTGGCGAGCCGTCCAGTGCCTGGCGTGGGGATCGGCATTCCCATTTTTGTCGCACCGCTGGTCGCGGCGATGATCTCTCTCATCATCGACCCGCAGTACAGCGCACCGCTCGCCTACATCAGCGGCACCCTGGGGGTCTTGATCGGGGCCGATATTTCCCGTATCAACGACATCCGCAAAATGGGAGCGCCCTTCGCCTCGATCGGCGGGGCAGGGACTTTCGATGGGATTTTCCTCAGCGGCATCGTCGCCGTGCTGCTGACCTGAAAAATTATTTTTTGTCGCTGGGAATAAATGGTTGTTCCGGGGTGTTTACCTGAGTGTAATTCCCTTCAATTGAATCAACAGGAGCAAACCATGAACAAGAATGCCCATTCTTTCGCCGCCGCCGCCGTACTGTTTTCTCTTTCCGCCGCGGCTTTCGCCGGCTCGGCAGACGATGCCAACGCTCACTTCAAAGCGATCGCCGCCGGCAACGTCGAGCAGATCATGCAGGGTTACGCCGACAACGCCAGCCTGCAATGGGTAGGCGGACCGCTCGACGGCGCTTATGCCGGCAGCGACAAGATCCGTGAAGCCTGGGGCAAGTTCGCCAAGGCCAATGCGCCGCTCGAAGTGACCGTGGCGAAGCTGGAAGAAAGCGCCAACCCCAAAGGCAGCACCGTCACCGCCAATGTCGAATTCAAGAGCAAGGCCGCGATCAAGGTGCGCTACGTGCTGGTTTACCGCGAAGGCAAGCTGGTGAACGAGGTGTGGCAGATTGACCCGAAACTCGCGCTGGGTTATTAACTCTTTGTGAAAAAAATAGACAGTCTGATCGAGGAGCACATCCCCCGCCTGCGCCGCTATGCCCGGGCGCTGACGGGGGATCGCGCGCGCGCCGACGATCTGGTGCAGGATACGTTGGAGCGAGCCTGGGGCAAGTTCCATCTGTGGCGGCGCGGCAGCGACCTGCGCGCCTGGCTGTTCTCCATCATGCACAATGTCTATGTGAACGGCGTCAGGAAAAGCAGTGCTGTGCCCATGCTGTTGCCGCTGGAGGATGATGCGCTGGATGTGCCGGTGCGTTCCGCCCAGGAAGACGGGCTCCAGGTCAGGGATGTGCATGCGGCGCTTGCCCGCCTGCCGCAAGAGCAGCGCGAAATATTGCTGCTGGTCGGGCTGGAGGAAATGCGTTACGAGGAAGTGGCAAAAGTGCTGGATGTGCCGCTGGGAACGGTGATGTCGCGCCTGTCGCGCGGACGCGAGCGTCTGCGCCAGATCATGGCGGGCGGCGCAGTGCCGGCTTTGAGGGTGGTGAAATGAACGAGCCGATGCAGACTGTGAACGAGGACGAATTGCAGGCCTATGCCGATGGCCAACTGGATGAACCGCGTCGTGCGGAAGTGGCTGCCTGGCTGGCGAGCCACCCTGCCGATGCCGGGCGGGTGGAGGATTGCCGGCGCCAGAACGCGGCCTTGCACGCCCTGTTCGACCCGGTGCTGGATGAGCCTGTGCCGCCACGCCTGCACAGGCCGCAGCCGGCTTCCTGGCACAACATGCCCTTACTGCGCCATGCTGCGGTGGTGGCGTGGCTGACCATCGGCGGTACCCTCGGCTGGTTCCTGCACGGCGCGCAGGATGTGCGTTCCGGCACCACCATGGCCTTTGTCCGTCAGGCGGCTGTAGCCCATGTGGTGTACACCCCGGAAGTGCGCCACCCGGTGGAAGTGGGCGCAGAGCAGGAAACCCACCTGGCGGCTTGGCTGTCGAAGCGGCTGGGCGTTTCAGTCAGGGTGCCGCACCTGAACGAGGCCGGCTATGAACTGGTCGGTGGCCGGCTGTTGCCCGGCAGCAGCGGCCCGGCGGCACAGTTCATGTACCAGGACGGGCGCGGCCAGCGTCTCACCCTGTACGTGCGTACGGATGGCGGCGGCAGCCGGGAAACCGCATTCCGCTATACGCGTGAAAACAACATCGGGGTGTTTTACTGGATCGATGGGCCGCTCGGCTATGCGCTATCCGGCGACCTGGAAAAACCCGAACTGCTGAAAGTGGCGCAAGCCGTTTACCACCAGCTTAACCCTTGACCCTTAAAACCTCTTTTATCCACAGATAAACACGGATTAACACAGACAAAACAATGTGTTGTTGAGGATTTTCACCTCACCCAAAAGGTGATTGGAATGAGAATGGTAACTCATTGATAATCTGTGTATATCTGTGTTAATC
>NZ_DATKTK010000048.1:0-65272 GCF_035531155.1 Sulfuricella sp.
AATCTGGTATCGTTCGTCTTGGGTGAGATGTGTATAGTTCATTCAGGGCAACTTTGACTTGGCGGTCGAGGGGCTCAGATGCTACAGCATCTCGCCCACCCAACCTGTTAATCAGAATTGCACTTCGAACTTGAATCCGCGAGCCATTGATGCGCCAATGGCTCATTTTAGCAAAACGCGTAACCAGTAATATGCCAAGAAATTGCCATGAGGTGGCGAGTTTGCTGCTGGCGCAATACCCCGAGCCGAGGCTCGCCCTGAACTACGCCAACGCCCTTGAACTGCTGGTCGCGGTGATCCTTTCCGCCCAGTGCACCGATGCGCGGGTGAATGAAGTGACCCGGCACCTGTTCATGAAATACCGGACTGCGGCTGACTTCGCCACAGCGGACCACGCGGCGCTGGAGGAAGACATCCGCCCCACCGGCTTCTACCGCAACAAGGCGAAAGCGGTGATCGGCTGTTGCCGCAAGCTGGTGGAAGAATTCGGCGGCAAAGTGCCGGAAACGCTGGAAGCGCTCATCACCCTGCCAGGGGTAGGAAGGAAAACCGCCAATATGGTGCTGGGCAACGCTTTCGGCAAGCCTGGCATCGCCGTGGATACCCATGTGCTGCGCGTTGCCAACCGTCTCGGCCTCGTTTCATCAGACGACCCCGAGGAGGTGGAAAGGCGGCTGATGGGGCAACTTCCACCGGCGCAGTGGACGGCGTTCAGCAATGCCATGATCCTGCACGGCAGGCAGGTGTGCACGGCAAAAAAGCCGAAATGCGGCGAGTGCGTCCTGTACGCCGAGTGCGGGTGGGCTGGAAAGTTGTCGGCCTGATGGGGTGCTTATGAAAACCATGCTGTTAACTGGTGTCCCCGGCGTTGGCAAAACTACAGTGCTGCGCAAGGTGGCTGCCGGCTTGCCGGACCGGCGGCTGGCCGGTTTCTATACCGAGGAAATCCGCTCCGACGGCGAGCGGCACGGTTTTCGCATGGTATGCTTCGATGGGCGCGAGGGAACAATGGCGCGGACTGAATTCCCTGGCCCCCACCGCGTCGGCAAATACGGCGTGGATGTGGCGGTGATCGATGCGTTGGCCGATTCTTCCCTGAAGCTGGAGCAACACACGGATGTTTATCTGGTGGATGAGATCGGCAAAATGGAATGTCTATCGGAACAATTCGTCGCCGCCATTGGCAGAATCCTGGAGTCGGGCAAGCCGGTTGTCGCCACCGTCGCTTTGCACGGCGAGGGGCTCATCGATGAAGTCAAGCGCCGCCCAGGTATCCAGATATGGCAGGTGACCCGGGAGAACCGCGACCGCCTGCCGGATGACATCCTGGCCTGGCTGATGAAGCCGTAATAGCTCATGGTCCTGCCCGATTACCAAGGCGGCTGCATCCTCAACCTGATGGCCTCCATCGAGTCGGCCTGCGGTGGAAACCCGCCCTATCTGCCGCTGCGTGCACTGCCGCCGGAGGAGATTGCCGGTGCCCGAAATCTCATCCTGCTGATAATCGATGGCTTGGGCCATGAACGCCTGATCAGCGGTTGCGCCGGTGGTGCGTTGCACCGCCACCTGCGGGCCAAAATCACTTCGGTATTTCCCTCCACCACGGCCACCGCCATCACCACTTTTCTTACCGGCCTCGCACCCCAGCAGCACGGGCTGACCGGCTGGTTCACCTATTTTCGCGAGATCGGCAGCGTGGCCGCCGTGCTTCCGTTCCGCCCCCGGCATGGTGGGCGATCTTATCGGGATGCGGGTATCGAGGTGAACGCCTTGATGGGCCATACGCCATTTTTCGATAAGATCGCTGTGCCGTCCTACGTGGTGTCGCCGGAGTGGATCGTGCATTCCGACTTTAACGCTGCGCATTCCGGCCGGGCGCAAAGGCGGGGTTACGATACCCTGGACGCGATGTTTCAGAGCATCGCCGGGATCGTGCGCGAGAGCCCCGAGCGCAAGTATGTTTATGCTTATTACCCCGGCTTGGATACGCTGGCGCACGAATACGGCATTGGCAGCCCCCGTGCAACGACGCTACTGTCCAGACTGGATGAGGCTTTCGAGCGTTTCTTGGCGGAAATTGGCGGCAGCGAGAGTACCGTGATCGTCAGTGCCGACCACGGTTTTATCGACGCCAGTCCCGGAAGTCAGATCGAGCTGGACGATCACCCTTCCCTGGCAAAAACACTGCTGTTGCCGCTGTGCGGCGAACCACGGGCCGCATACTGTTACGTGCATCCGGATAAAACCGAACAGTTCGAGACCTATGTGCGCAACGAACTGTCTGCCCAGATCGGGCTATTCAAGAGCCGGCAACTGGTGGAAGAAGGCTGGTTCGGTCCGGGCGATCCTCACCCGCGCCTGCTGGATCGGGTTGGGCATTACACCCTGGTGATGCGGGAGAATTACGCCATCAAGGATTGGTTGACTGGGGAACGCCGCTATACCCATATCGGCCTACACGGTGGGGTGAGCGAGGCGGAAATGTACGTGCCCCTGATTATTGCCCAGACCTAGAAGCGGTTTCAAAAATGGGAACCGGGAATCGGACGCTGGCGACAGCCGGCCCTCCGCCTCTTAGCAAGGAAGGCGTTTTTCAACACGCTGCCTATACTCTCTCTAGACTATGCCCAAACTCTCTCTCATCGTCACCGAAGCCGAACTGCTGATCGGGCATCTGCCCGAGCCGAAACGTCGCGCACTGCAGCAAGTGCTGGCCGATTTGTGCGAAACCCGCTGGCGCGAGCTGCGCGGACCGGAACCGGCAACGACGCTGGCGCATGCGCTGTGGTCGATGACGCCGCCGCTTGCCGACCTGTTTGTCGAGATGTACGCAGCGGGCGACCCTCGGCTCGATCATGCTCTGCAAGGGCACAAGCCGGCATTGGGGCTGGCATTGCTCGTGCTGGAGGAAATCGGACGCGGCGATGCCGAAGGCACGCGTTTCGCGCATGAGCCGATGATGGTGTTCGAGTCCGCCGAAGCGGCGACGCGTTACGCGGAGAGCATCGCCGCGGCGCTCCACGGCCAGTTGGAGGCCCTGCCTTTGCATCGGCATACCTCGCAGCCGCCGCTGTGGAAAGCGCTCGCCGTCGTTGCGGCACATACCGGGCGCTGCGATCTCAAGGCGATCAGCGAAGTAATCCGGCTCCTGGCTGCTGGGCCGGCCCCTGCGGGTCAGCCTTCGGACGAAGCGCTCGAGCGGCTGCGCAACGCGCTGCTCGATCTGGGCGTACGCTTCCTGGGTATCGACGGCAATCAAATCCGCTACGAGCAGCACGGGCATGCGCACAAGCCCGTAAGCGTCAAGCAGCTGGGGGACTCGCTGATCAAGATTCGCCAGGCGCAGCTTGCTCAGGGCAGCGTCGGCCAAGGTTAGCCGGGCCGCAACGCGAGCGCACTGACATGCAAAATTCCCCAAAATTTTTGTAAACCCTCTACTCGTAGCGCAGCAAGTACTCCGCCAGCGTATCTTCACCATGGCGTTCGATCAGGCTTTCGAGTTCCGCCAGCAGCGCATCATCCTCATCCTCGTCCAGCACCCCTTCGCCCACCAGGCGGGCGCTCAAACCAGATATCATGGCTTCCCTTACGGCTGCCAGCGTGGGCGGGCCTTCCCGGTTTTCG
Source organism: Sulfuricella sp. (assembly GCF_035531155.1). NCBI lineage: Bacteria > Pseudomonadati > Pseudomonadota > Betaproteobacteria > Nitrosomonadales > Sulfuricellaceae > Sulfuricella > Sulfuricella sp. The sequence continues at coordinate 3,625 of NZ_DATKTK010000048.1, forward strand.
TCGCTCACCACCTCCTCGATCACGCGAGAAAGCGGCTCGCTGGCAGCGGCCCGGACGAAGTCGATAGCCGGCGCATCCTTGCCGAACTCGTCAATCAGGGTATTCAGCTCGTCAATCACCGATTCGCCGATATCAAAGTGATGCATGCGCTCCGCTGCGTTGAACGTAGGCGGCAGCAAGCCGGTAACAAACTCACGGACCATCCCCAAGGTGGGCGGCTCACTGGCGTCCGGATCGTTGACCCGGCTTTCGATGAGAGCGGACAACCTCGGAGTAACGCGGGTTGCGATATCAATTGGATTTCGGATCATACTTGTCCCCTACCCGGCAGCGAGTGCGCCGATAATTCACATATAGCAGATTCGGAGTGACCTTACTAACGCAGCTTCTTGGGCTTACCTGGTTCAGACCCAGCGCAGGCTGCGGGGCTTATCCAGCCGCCGTAGACCGTAGCGTTCCGCCAGCGCCAGAGCTTGCCGGTATTCTTCCGCGGTGATCGGGCGGTCGAGGGGTGGGCAGTCGTAGGCGCGGTAGCAGGGATAGTACTGATCCATGAGGTTGAGATAGGTGTTCGGGGAGATTTCGCGGGCAAGAAACGCCAACACTTTCTCGCTGTCGGCCAAGCCGCCGGGCAGTACCAGGTGCCGCACCAGCAGGCCACGTAGCGCGATACCTCGATCATTCAGGATCAGGTCGCCGACTTGACGGTGCATTTCCCGTACCGCAGCTTGATTCACCTCCACATAGTTCCGAATGTGAGAATACTGATGGGCGGTTTCCGAATCGCCGTATTTCATGTCCGGCATATAGATATCGACCACGCCATCCAGCAGTTGCAAGGCCTCCAGGCTATCGTAGCCGCCGGTGTTGTATACCAGGGGCAGACGCAGCCCCCGTTGCGCCGCCGTCCATACCGCCGCCAGGATCTGGGCCACCACGTGGCTGGGGCTGACCAGGTTGATGTTGTGGCAGCCTTTCCCTTGCAAGTCGAGCATCATTTGCGCCAGTTCTGAAGGCTCGACTTCCCGGCCGATGCCCTTTTGGCTGATTTCCCAGTTCTGGCAAAACACGCAGCGCAGGTTGCACCAACTGAAAAAGATTGTGCCCGAGCCGCCCCAGCCACGAAGTGGTTCCTCCTCGCCATGATGGGGGCCGTAGCTGTGGACCACCGCCCGCTCCCCAGTGCGGCACACTGCGCCTTTTACGGTCTGCAAGCGGTTGACGCGGCAATAGCGAGCACAAAGGTCGCAGTCTTCCAGATGCCGCCAGGCGAGTTTTACCCGTTGTTCCAACTCGCCGCTGCGCAGCAGGCGCAGGTAGGCAGGCTCGAATACTGGTATGGCCGAGCTCATTATGTTCAAGGCGGCAATGGTTTGCCCACCGGCATCAGGTACAAGGGTCTCTCTTCCTTGGGCATCTGCAGGATGGAGGCAATACGTGCATCGTCGAATGCCCCTACCGCCGCGGCGCCCAAGCCGAGCGTCTGGGATTGCAGGCATACATTCTGCGCCGAGTGGCCGACCTCGATGTAAATGTAAGATATCCCTCTGTTTCCATATTTTCGGGTGGTCCGCTCTTCGACTGCGCCGAAGACGATCACCGCCGCCGCTGTTTGCATCCATAGCTGGCCCAGGGCGGCTCGCGCCAGTTCGGATCTCCGATCGCCCTCCGAGACCGGTGTGAGAACGTGCCCGGACGGGTCATAGCGGTACACGCCTGGGTCCAGTCCGGTGACGTTCCCAGCTGCGAGGGTGATCTCAAGGGGGTAGAGCGCGCCGGCTGACGGGGCCGTGCGTAAGCCATCCGGGCTGGTAATGCCTTGTGCTGACCAGAGGAGTTGCGCAATCTCGTTCAGAGTAATGGCAGCGCCGCTGAAATTTCGTACTGAGCGGCGCTGCTTCAATGCGCGTTCCAGTGAGAAATGACTGTCGGAGATGGGTTCGGGCAAGCGGATTGTTTTCATCCTAAATCCTTCCGGATTTGCGCTGGCAACATTACCGGCCAGCGCAAGGAAAGCGGCGAGCATGAGCGGGATGGCCAATAATGGCCAGGTTGTTAAATCGGTGGGCATTAATTTGTCGACATGCATTATCCCATTATAGAAAGGGCAAAGGCTGTCGCACACTGACTCATTCAGCAAAAAAGCATCTGCACAAACACTTCCCTGCCAGGGTGGCAAGCACCTTGGCATCGTTCCCTCCCCCATAGCCTAAACTGAGAATTGCCCCTGCCTTCCATCCTAATAACATGCCGGATTTACGCCTAGTAGCCGATTTCAAGCCTGGTGGCGACCAGCCCAAGGCAATCGCGGCCCTGTCGGCCGGGCTGGAGCGTGGACGACGTTATCAGACGCTGTTGGGCGTCACCGGATCGGGCAAGACCTTCACCATGGCAAACGTCATCGCCAACACGAACCGGCCGACCCTCGTCATCGCCCACAACAAGACGCTCGCCGCCCAGCTCTATGGCGAGTTCCGCGACCTCTTCCCTGGCAACGCGGTCGAGTTCTTTATCAGCTACTACGACTACTATCAGCCCGAAGCCTATCTGCCCGCGACCGACACCTACATCGACAAGGAAACCACCATCAACGAAGAGATCGAGCGCATGCGCCACGCCGCGACCCACGCCCTGCGCACCCGCCAGGACGTGATCGTGGTGGCCTCGGTTTCCTGCATTTACGGACTCGGCACCGCCCGCGCCTACTTCGAGATGGCGGTCACCGTCCGCAAAGGCGAGGACTATGACCGCGATCGCCTATTGCACAAGCTGGTGGAGGCGCACTACCTGCGCAACGACATCGACTTTGGCCGCGGCACTTTCCGCGTGCGCGGCGACACCGTGGAGGTTTTCCCGGCCTACGAGGAGGATCGGGCGATCCGCATCGAATTTTTCGGCGATACGGTTGAGCGGATTTCCGAGTTCGACCCGCTGCACGGCGCGCCTCTCGGCGAGATCGATAAAACCGCGATCTATCCAGGCAGCCATTACGTGGTCGAAATCGAGCAGCGCGGCGGCGCCATCCAGGCCATCCGCGAGGAACTCGCCGCACGGCTGGCAGAGCTGCGCGCGGCCGGGAAACTCATTGAGGCAATGCGGCTGGAACGGCGCACACTGCTGGATATCGAGGCCATGGAGCAGTTCGGCTGGTGCCACGGCGTCGAGAATTACTCGCGCCATCTGGCCGGGCGCGCGCCCGGTGAGCCGCCGCCGTGCCTGATTGACTACTTCCCGGAGGATTTTCTGGTGTTTATCGATGAAAGTCACCAGACCATCCCGCAGATCGCCGGCATGATCCACGGCGACCGCTCGCGCAAGGAAACCCTGGTCGAATTCGGCTTCCGCCTGCCCTCCTCGCTCGACAACCGGCCGCTCACCTTCGGCGAGTTCGAGGCGCGTGTCCGCCAAGTGATCTGCCTCTCTGCCACCCCCGCCGACTACGAGTTGAAGCAAAGCCGCGATGCGGTGGTGGAGCAGCTCATCCGCCCCACCGGCCTGCTCGACCCAGAGGTTGAAGTCCGCTCTGCCGACAAACAGGTAGACGACCTGCTGGGGGAAATCAACGCCCGCGCCCAAGCCGGGGAAAGGACTCTGGTTACCTGCCTGACCAAGCGCATGGCCGAGGAGCTTGCCGACTATTACCTGGAGGCCGGGGTCCGGTGCCGCTACCTGCACTCCGACATCGAGACGCTGGAACGCGTGCGCATCGTGCGCGACCTGCGTCTGGGACGGTTCGACGCACTGATCGGCATCAACCTCCTGCGCGAGGGGCTGGACATCCCGGAATGCTCGCTGGTGGGCATCCTCGACGCCGACAAGGAAGGCTTCCTGCGCTCCCGCACTTCCCTGATCCAGACAATAGGCCGCGCCGCGCGCCACCTCAACGGCAAGGCGATCCTCTACGCCAACACCCTCACCGATTCAATGCGCACCGCCATCGACGAGACCAACCGGCGCCGCTCCATCCAGCGCAGTTACAACGAGGAACACGGCATCACGCCGGAAGCGGTGCGCCGCAACATCCTCGACCTTTCCGCCACGCTCTTCGACGCCGCGCCACACGCCATGCCGCTCACGCCGGAGGCAAAAGGCGACCTGCTCGGCAGGGATGAACTCCACCGGCTGATGGCAGACTATAGTTCAAGGATGAAGCAAGCCGCCGCCGATCTGGAGTTCGAGGCCGCGGCGCAATTTCGTGACCGTCTGCAGCTCCTCCGGGAAATGGAACTGGGCTTGAAGCTGCCCTCCAGGGCGCTTCTGGATGCGGCCGAGGCGCCCAAGTACTGGTATCGCGGGAAACGTTGAACCCGGTTAACCGCAGAGGACGCGGTGAAAATCCAATGGAAAATTTCATACTCGTCGAAGGCGCACACCAGAACAACCTGAAAGGAATCACGGTGCGCGTGCCGGTGGGCGCGGTCACCGCGGTGACCGGCGTGGCGGGTGCGGGTAAATCATCGCTTGCCTTCGAGGTCCTTTACGCCGAGGGCTATCGCCGTTACGTCGAAACCTTCAGTCCTTACGCCAGACAGTTTCTCGAGCGCCTGGACCGGCCCAAGGCAGACCGGATCGAGGGTGTGCTGCCCGCCATCGCCATCGACCGCACCACTCCCGTGCGCACTTCGCGCTCCACCGTCGGCACCATGACCTCCATCGCCGACTACATGCGGGCGCTGTGGGCGCGCTGCGCCAGCCTGCACTGCCGCGGCTGCGGCCAGCCGGTGCAGCGCCACTCGCCGTCATCCATTTTCGATGATCTGATCGCGGCTGCACATGGCAAACAAACACTAATCTGCTTCCCGCTCTACGTCGGGCGCGTCAAACCCGACACGCTGCGCGACCTGCTGCAGCAGCTCGGCCTTGTGCGGGTGTTCGAAAACGGCGTTGCAGTGCGCGTGGAGCAGGCGCGGCTACGCCCGCACCAAGGCATGGTCACCGTAGTGCTCGACCGCATCATGATCGAGCCGGAGCGACGCAAGCGTATTGTCGATTCGCTAGAATCGGCGCTGCGCCTCGGCAAGGGCCATGTCGAAGTGCACGCCGAGGGCATCGCTGAGCCGCTGCGCTTCAGCCAGTTTCTTCGCTGCGAACGCTGCAGCATCGACTACACCGACCCGACGCCTGGCCTGTTTTCCTTCAATAACCCCATCGGCGCCTGCGAGACATGCCGGGGTTTCGGCCGCATTGTGGACATCGATCCCGACCTGGTCGTTCCCGACCCCCGGCTTTCCATCCTGGAGGGGGCGATCAAGCCGTTCCAGACCCCTCTCAACAGCCTGTGCCAGGAAGACCTGCTGGGTTTCCTCAAGCGACGGCGGATTGCTGCCAACGTTCCGTGGCAGGAACTCGACCCGGAAATCCGGCGGCTGATCTGGGAGGGTGAGCCAGGCGGAGGCAACCGCTGGTACGGCATCAGCGGCCTGTTCGACTGGCTCGAAACGCGCATCTACCGCGTCCACGTGCGCGTGTTTCTGTCCCACTACCGGCGTTACCTGCCCTGCCCCGCCTGCAAAGGGGCGAGGCTGAGGCCGGAGGCACTGCTATTCCAGATTTCTGGTCGCACCCTACCTGAGGTCGAGGCCATGCCCATCGCCGAGGCGGATCGTTTCTTCCACGCGTTCGGGCCGCCCGCCAACGACACGGCCGCCGAATTGCTGCTGCGCGAAATCCGCGGGCGGCAGCGCTTCCTGCTCGATGTGGGGCTGTCCTACCTCTCACTCGCGCGCCAGTCGCGCACCCTTTCCGGCGGAGAGGCGCAGCGGGTGACGCTCGCCACCGCACTCGGCAGTTCCCTCACCAGTACACTTTACGTTATCGACGAGCCCTCGGTCGGACTCCACCCGCGCGACCTGCATCAATTGTCCGGCGTGCTGCGCCGACTGGCACGGGCAGGCAACGCCGTGGTGCTGGTCGAGCACGACCCTGCCCTGATCGCCGCGGCCGACCACATCGTCGACATTGGCCCCGGCCCCGGCCGGGAAGGCGGCGAGGTGGTCTATGAGGGTGCGCTTGCAGGCCTGCTGCGGGAGGCCCGCTCCATGACCGCAGACTGCCTCGCCGGGCGGCTGGTGATGCCCGCGCCGCCGCAGCGGCGTCGCCCCGACCCAGGCCGCATGCTGCACGTGATCGGCGCGCGGGAGAACAACCTTAAAAATCTGACGCTGGAAATCCCGCTTGGGCTACTGGTCTGCGTCACTGGCGTGAGCGGATCTGGAAAGTCAACGCTGGTCGACCAGGTGCTCTACCGCACGCTGCGGCGCAACTTAGGGCTTGCCGAACCCGAACCCGGCGCATGCGACGCGGTCACGGGCGCGGACCTGCTGGCGGGCGTCGTCCTGGTGGATCAATCCCCGCCGGGCCGCAGCACGCGTATGAACCCGGCCACCTACATGGGCGTGCTCGAGCCGCTACGCCATGCCTTCGCCGCCAGCCCTGGCGCCAGCGCACTCGGACTCGGCCCCTCGTCATTCTCCTTCAACTCGGTTGCCGGCGCCTGCCCCCATTGCAGCGGAGCTGGCTACGAGAAAATCGAACTGCAGTTCCTGCCAGATGTGTTCGTGCGCTGCCCCGGTTGCGACGGCCGCCGCTTCCGCCCCGAAGTGCTGGAGGTGCGGCATCGGGGCTACAACATCGCGGAACTCCTGGACCTGCCGGCCCAGGACGTGGCACGGATTTTCGCCGATGACCCGCGCGTCACTCAGGCGATCCGTCCCATGCTAGATATCGGCCTGGGCTACCTGGCGCTGTCGCAGCCGGCGCCGACTCTCTCAGGCGGCGAGGCGCAGCGGCTGAAGCTGGCCAAGCACCTGGCGCAGGCAAACCAGGCGCGGAATCTCCTGTTCATCCTCGACGAACCGACCACCGGCCAGCACGCCGCCGACGTATCGAAGCTGCTGGGCGCGCTGCACGGGATGATCGATGCCGGTCACTCGGTGGTCGTGGTAGAGCACAACATGGAAGTGGCCAAGTCAGCCGACTGGGTGATCGACCTCGGCCCCGAAGGCGGCAACGCGGGAGGCAAACTGGTCGGGACAGGGACGCCCGAGGAGGTGGCCAGGATCGATACGCCAACCGGGCACGCGCTCAAGCGGACATTCAGAAAAACACCCGCCTGGGTGCGGCGGCGCGGACGGGCTGACGCAGCCAAAACGCGGGACAAAGCGAAGCAGGGATTCATCCGCATCCTGGGCGCCCGCCAGCACAACCTGCGCGATATCCAGGTGAAAATCCCGCGCGACCGCCTGGTCGCGATTACCGGCATTTCCGGATCAGGTAAATCCACTTTGGCCTTCGATGTGCTTTACGCCGAAGGCCAGCGCCGCTTCCTCGATTGCCTGCCCGCCTACGCCCGGCAGTTCATCCGCCCCTTGGCGCGTCCCGAGGTGGACCGGGTCGAGGGCGTGCCACCGACGGTTTCGCTGGAACAAAAGCTTTCCCGTGGCTCGCCGATGTCCACCGTCGGCACCGCGTCGGAGGTCTACCATTACCTGCGGTTGCTGTTCGCGGCCCTGGGCACGCCCCACTGCCCGAAGTGCGGCGTTCCGGGCGAAGAGGCGGATGCCGCATCACTGGCAGCCCGGGTCGCGCACGACTTCGCCGGCAAGAAAGTGCGGATCCTGGCACCTCTGGTGCGTAGCCGCAAGGGCCAGCACCGCGACATTATCGCCGCCCAGGTCAAACACGGCATGCATGAGGTGCGTATCGACGGCAAGTTATGGGACGCGGCGCATCCGCCCACCCTCGACCGTTACCAGCTGCACGACGTGGAAACCGTGGTGGGGCGCATTACGGCCAACATCGCCAATCTGCCACCTCTCAAGGCGGCAGTGGAACAGGCACTGGAACTTGGCGCCGGCACGTTGATCGTCACCGCCAGCGGCATGTCCGACCGCTTCTATTCGACGCGCAGGGCCTGCCCATCTTGCGGAGCGGGGCTGCCGGTACCTGACCCAAGATTATTCACCTGGAGCCAGCGCTTCGGTGCCTGCCCTGCCTGCGGAGGAACAGGCGCCAACTGCCAGGCCTGCGGCGGTACGCGGTTACGGCCCGAAGCGCTGGCCGTGCGCATCGGCGGTCGGCATATCGGCGCGGTGGCTGCACTCGCCATCGGCGAGGCCCGCACATGGCTTCATTCCATCGGCAAGGCATTGCCGGAAGTGCGGGAAAGGGTGGTACCAGAACTGGAGCGACGGCTTAGCCTGCTCGAGGAAATGGGTCTCTCCTACCTCACCCTTGACCGCGGGGCGGACACCCTTTCAACCGGAGAAGCGCAGCGCATCCGCATCGTCGCACAGCTCTCCTCCAACCTGCGTGGGGTCTGCTATGTGCTGGACGAGCCTACGGTGGGGCTCCATCCGCGCGATTCCGCAGCGCTGCTCAAGGCACTGGAAGACTTGCGCGACCGAGGCAACACAGTGGTCGTGGTCGAGCACGACGAGACCACCATACGCGCTGCCGACCATGTGATCGATCTTGGCCCGGGCGCCGGGCCGGATGGCGGACAAATAGTAATGACGGGAACACCGGAGGCCGTCGCCCGGTCACGGAAATCGATCACCGGTCTGTGGCTGCGCGGGGGCGGCGACCGTCCTGCGTGGCCGAGACGTCCATTGGCAGATGCGCCGCGCCTCACGGTAGCCGGCGCGCGGTTGCACAATATAGACGGCGTGTCGGTGGCTTTTCCGCTGGCACGGCTCATCGGCGTCACAGGGGTTTCCGGCTCGGGCAAATCGACCCTGGTGCGGGACATCCTGTTCCAGGCGCTGAAGGCCAGGTTTGCCGGACGCGATCTGCCGCAGGTTCTCGACGATCTGACGGGGTGGGAGCAGGTCGGACGTGTCCTGGAAGTGGATGAATCGCCCATCGGACGCACTCCACGCTCGGTTCCGGCCACCTACGTCGGCATCATGGACGCGATCCGCGCTCTGTTCGCTTCCACCCCCGATGCGCGCGCCAGCGGCTACGGGCCGGGGAGATTTTCCTTCAATGTCGCCGGCGGACGCTGCGAGCGCTGCCGCGGAGAAGGCAGGATCGAGGTGAAGATGGCCTTGCTGCCGCTGGTCTACATCACCTGCGAGGCCTGTGCTGGTCGGCGCTACAACACGGACACGCTGGCGGTCACGCTAAAGGGTAAGTCGATGGCGGACGTGCTGGTGATGTCGGTGGACGAGGCGCGGGATTTTTTCTCATCTTTCACGGCGATCCGGCGACCGCTGGATTTTCTGTCGGAGATCGGCCTCGGCTACCTGCGTCTGGGCCAGCCAAGCCCGACTCTCTCCGGCGGCGAGGCTCAGCGCATCAAGATCGCCGCGGAACTGGCTGCGCCAGGCTTCGGTCCATCGCTCTATATTCTGGACGAGCCTACCACCGGCCTGCACATGGCAGATGTGGCAAAGCTCGTCGCCGCGCTGCAGCATCTGGTGGATCGTGGCGACACGGTGATCATCATCGAGCATAACCTGGACATGATCGCAGCAACGGACTGCATCATCGATCTTGGTCCCGAAGGCGGCGATCAGGGTGGCCGCGTTGTGGCCTGGGGTTCGCCGGAAGAGGTGGCTCACACGCCCGGGTCGCGCACCGCAGAGTATCTGCGGGGAGTGCTGGAGCAGGGCACGAGACGTCTCAAGAAAACGGGGGACAGCAACGAGCATCTCCCGGGTAGAGCAAGGTATGGGTAAATCAGGCTAGTGATTGAGTAAGCTTGACTCACCATCCTCCAGCCTGTTAATTCGCAAGAGGCTGAAATATTTGAGGGGGATGACTGCTTTTTTTGTTGTAGCTACACCACTCTCGATTCGCTCTCAACCCATTGCACGGCAAACCTGACCAGTTCCGTGGCATTTTTTAGCCCCAGCTTTTCCTTGAGATTGGCGCGGTGCGCTTCAACAGTTTTCACACTGCGATTTACCTCTGAGGCAATATCGCTGGTTCTGAGACCCTTACCGATGAGCCGCAGAACATCAAGTTCCTTGTCGCTTAGGTGAGACACTGGGGACGTTGGGGTTTCGAATCGGTTGTCAATGATCCGCTGCAGGATTTTCGAGCGCATTTTATCGCTGACATAAACTTCGCCGCTCAATATATGCCTGATTGCAATCAAGACCTTTTCTGTGGCCTCCTGCTTCATGATGTAGCCTTTTGCTCCGGCCCTCAACGCCCTTTCGGCGTAGAGAGTTTCATCATGCATGGAAATCACCAGAATCTGAATTTCCGGAAAACGCGAACGCAGGATTTTGACTAGCTCGATACCGGAAATGCCAGGCAGAGACATGTCTACAAGAGCGATGTCAGCTTTGCAGCAACCGTTATTTTTGGCGATTGCCTCCAGAGCCTGATCCGCATCTCCCGCCTCGCAGCAGACTCGCATGTCGTCTTCGCGATTGATGAGTTGAACGATGCCCTGTCGGACGATAGGATGGTCATCGACAATCAGTACGTTACTTTTTATTCTGGGCTCAGTAGATGCCTGATGCCGGTCTACTAGTGGCATTATTTTTCCTTCTTGGCCACGAAATGGATATCGGTTCTTGTTATTAGACTTTTTCTATTTTCTCACATTATCATGAATTTATTGTAATGTCGCATGGATATTCTAATGAGAATTTGCGATTATTTTAGGTGCCCATAGAAGGAGACGCCATTCATAGCGGCGAAGTCGGCAATCTGATCGAGCAGCCTCGGTAGCATCCGGTTAGCCGCGATGACGCCTCCGTAGGGGTTGTCGGCAGGAGCGGCTTCGACCGCATCGAATACTTGGGTTGCCAATACACGGTAGCTCGCCTGCTCTACCAGCTGGACGCGCAGTCTCATGTGCATGCGACTGGGCGAGGTGGTAAATTCTTGTTGGAGAAGGGTGATTTCAGTATCCAGACGCACGTCGCCCTTGACCATGCCGTCAGCGGACGTTACCGCATTGAAGCCTGTTCGCAGTTCCAGCGCGCGCACCAGAAGTGGGTCCAGCATCTTTGCCGGCCTTTCGGCCCAGCGATTCTTGGCAAAATATTCGAGCCTATGGGGTTGACGTACAAAAGCCATGCGCTCGGTGTTGTAACCAGGTGCAGCACGCGACGGACTGACTGTCAGCACGAGTGGAACGGGTTTGGCCTGTACTGTGCGGTCAAATTGCGCTTCCAGCAGATAGGTGCGTACCGCTTCTGCTTCAGTCGAGCGCAAGGTGGAGCAGCCTGCCAGCATTAGGGCGAACAGCAGCGCGGCGATTTTGACAGCCAGTTTTTTTCCGAGGATATGTTTCAATTCTCTCCCTTCCCCTTATTCGCCAGGCCCTGGCTCAGGCTGAGGTTTGCCAAACAGAAGTGTGTTAGGGCTGCGTTCCAGTTGATCGCTGACACGGCGCAGAGAAGTGCTCAGCTCTCTCAGGTCGTCCACAAGCAACTGCATGCCCTGCAGCGTGCCGGGCACGGCAGCGGCAGTGTGGGAGGTCTCGTTGGCCAGTCGCTCGACCGCTTCGGCGCTAAGCCCTGCCCGTTCGATCAGGCGGCCCAGATCAGCGCTGGCACGGGCGCTGTGTTCCAGCGTTTTGGCTGCGTTGTTCACGCCGGCTTCGATTGATTCGGAACGTGACGCCAGAACGCGCGTTAATGCATCGATTTGTGCGAGGCTGTGCTTGAAAGCGCGGCGATTGTCTTCGTCCAGCACTGCATTAATGTTGTCCGAGGCGCGGCTGACGTTCGCCAACAGGCTGGTCAGCGCCGTATCCAGGCGCGCCATCAGCGATGGCCCGGTGCGAATCACCGGGTATTTCTCATCGCGCTTCGGCTTCAATAGCGGGGACTGCAGGCTGCCACCGGTAAGCTCGACGTAGGCGATACCCGTCAGCCCCTGAGTGCGCAGCACCGCCACCGAATCCTCCTTGACCGGCGTGCCGTGCTCAATTTTGAGCAGCAGCCTTACCCTTTCGGAATTGGCGGGATCCAGTGTAATGTCGCGGACATTGCCGACTTCAACGCCACGGTATTTGACTGGTGCATTCAAATTCAGCCCTGAAACCGATTCGTTCATGTAAGCGTAATAGGTATCGTAAATTTTGTAGTATCTGCCACCGGTTCCGAGCCAGAGGAGAATGGCAATCAGCGCTGCAACCAGCGTCAAGGTGAACAGCCCGACGATAGTGAAATTTACTTTCGATTCCACGTTTGCTCCCAAGCTGCTCGCCCCCGCGGTCCGTAAAAATATTCACGCACCATGGGATGATCCGATTTGGATAGCTCCTCCATGGTGCCCTCCCCCAGCACGTGCCCATCGCCCAGAATCGCCACCCGGTCAGCTACGCTCCATAACAGATCGATGTCATGGGTAATCATCAGGATGGTCAGTCCAAGCAATTTTTTCAAGTGCCGCACCAATTCGTCAAGGCTGCTGGCACTCAACGGGTCGAGGCCGGCAGTGGGTTCGTCCAGGATCAGCAGTTCCGGATCGAGTGCAATGGCACGCGCCAGAGCCGCCCGCTTGCGCATGCCGCCGGAAAGCTCGGCGGGGTATTTGGCTCCGGCGCTTTCCGGCAGTCCCACCAGGGCAATCTTGATAGCGGCGATCTCGTCGATCAATGTACTGCTCAGATCGGTGTGCTCACGCAGCGGCATGCCGACATTTTCCGCTACAGTGAGCGCGCTGAACAGTGCGCCACGCTCGAACATGACACCCAGTCGGCGGCGCATGATCGTGGCCTGATCGTCGCGCATGCCCTGCACTTCACATCCAAACACCTTGATCGAGCCGGATACAGGCTGCTGGAGCTGGATTATTTCGCGCAACAGAGTGGATTTTCCGCAGCCGCTGCTGCCAGCCAGCGCAAAAATTTCGCCGCGTTGAACGACGAGGTTCACGTCCTCATGCACCACCGCATTACCCAAGCGGGTGTGAAGGTGGCAGATCTCAATAATCGGCTCGTTAGCTTCATTCATATGTTCAGCCAGCTGAGGATCACGGAAAACAGTGCGTCGAAAACAATCACCAGAAAAATTGCCTGTACCACGCTGACTGTAGTCTGTCGGCCTACGCTGTCGGCGCTGCCACTAACCCGGAAGCCCTGAAAACACCCCACCAGTGCGATAATCGCGGCAAAAATCGGGGCCTTGCCGAGACCAGCCAGAAAAGAACTCATTGTGACGGCTTCGTCGAAGCGGTCGAGGAAATCGGCAAAACTGACATCGAGCTGGTTTTGGGCGATGATCATTCCACCCAGCACGCCAAGGATGTCCGCGTATACCGTGAGCAACGGCAGCGCCACCAACAGCGCCAGCATTTTCGGCAACACCAGCAGTTCCATGGGAGAGACGCCGATGGTGTGCAGGGCATCGATTTCCTCGGTGACTTTCATGGTGCCGATCTGCGCCGCGTAAGCCGATCCGGAGCGTCCGGCGACGATGATAGCGGTCAGCAGCGGCGCCATTTCGCGCAAGATGGAAAGTCCCACCAAGTCGGCCACGAAGATATTGGCGCCGTAACGTACCAGTTGCACCGCACCCTGGTAGGCGACAACCACTCCCATCAGGAAGGCCAGCAACCCGACGATGGGCAAGGCATTGAATCCTGCGATCTGCAGGTTGTACAGGATGGCTCGCCAACGGATGAGTGAGGGGTGTGCCAGAGAGCGCAGCATGGCAACGACGATTTCACCCAGAAAGGCAAGAAGCCCGTTGAATTCATCCAGATGGCGCCAAACATTGCGGCCGAACTGATTCAGAAAGCTGTGGCGCGGCAAGCGGGGAGCGCCCTCCCCGGATGCGTGCGTCTGTATCAGCTGCAATAGTGCTTGATGCTCCGGGCGCAACCCCCGGATTGTAACGGGAAGCCCCATCCGCTCAATCTGCCGCAGGGTGCGGAAGATCAGCCAGGCGCCCGCGCTATCCAGGGCGGTAATGGCCGCACCGTCAAAAATCACTGCACCGGATGCGGGCCAGGTAAGTTGTGCGATATGCCGCTCCAGGAGTGGAATACCCTGCAGCGTCCACACCCCGGAGCAGCGCATGACCTCGGCCTCGCGCGTATTTTCGAGGTTTGCTTCAGCATTCGGTACGAGAGTGAAGGCGCTCATGGAGAGACCTTACGAAACAACTAGGAGACTGTCGGACTTATGGGGATCGAAGCGAAAATTCGGCTGGGCGAGGACAGATTTTGCCGGTTTTGCAGGTCAATAGTCATTCTATTGACCAAAAAAGCGGCGAAATATGGACCGCCTAGACGGATTTGCAGCCGATTCATCATAAGTCCGACAGGCTCCTAGGTGGTTGTCAAACTTCGCGGCGCTCCAGGATGGCTTGCGCCAGAGTGCCACTGTCCACGTGCTCAAGTTCGCCGCCAACCGGCAGGCCGCGCGCTATGCGGCTGGCTTTTACGCCGCGCGAGCGCAGGATTTCGCCGATGTAATGAGCCGTGGCCTCACCCTCAACGGTGAAATTGGTTGCCAGGATCACTTCATTCACCGCGCCATCAGTGGCGCGCTGGATCAACCGGTCGAGATGAATCTCCTTAGGACCGATGCCGTCGAGCGGACTGAGCCGGCCCATCAACACGAAATACAGACCATGGTAGCTCTGGGTCTGCTCCATCATCATCAGGTCAGCAGGTGTTTCCACAACACATAGCAGGGAGGCGTCGCGCCGCTCCGAGCGGCAGAGTGAGCAGACCTCCTCCTCGGTAAAACTGTTGCACAGCCGGCAATGGCGGATGGTGTCGAGGGCATGCGTCAGCGCACCAGCCAGTTTCATTGCGCCTTTCTGGTCGCGCTGCAACAGGTGGTAAGCCATGCGCTGGGCTGATTTGGGTCCGACTCCAGGCAGGCAACGCAGGGCTTCGATCAGGTTTTCGAGGCTGGACGGCGCTTTCACTTTAGAAGGGCAGCTTCATTCCCGGAGGAAGACCCAGGCCGGAGGTAAAGCCGCTCATTTTTTCCTGGGTAGTGGTTTCCACGCGCCGCACCGCATCATTCACCGCAGCAGCCAGCAGGTCTTCCAGCATTTCCTTGTCCTCACCCATCAAGCTGTCGTCGATGCTCACCCGCTTCACGTCATGACGGCAGGTCATTACCACCTTGACCATCCCGGCGCCAGCCTGGCCTTCGACTTCGACCATGGCCAGTTTTTCCTGCATTTTCTGCATGTTCTCCTGCATTTGCTGAGCCTGTTTCATGAGACCGCCCAATCCGCCTTTCAACATCGCACTCTCCTGTTACTATAGGGGTTTAATTGAGGATTCAATGACTTTTGCGTCAAAATTTTCAACCAGCTTGCGCACGAACGGATCCTGCTCGATCGCTGCCACGGCCAGCGACTGTTTTTCCTGCTTTTCACGGTTTTCGATCTGGACCGGGGTGTCTCCGGTTATGCTGCCCTCGGTAATGCTGAGCCTGACCGGCTCGGCAAAGTGCTCGGTCACGGCCGCCCTAAGTTTGTCCTGGTAAGGCTTCTCCATCAGGTGGCGATGCTCCTGTGGCACGCACAGCTCCAGCAGGCCGTTGTCAAAGGATTTCAGCTCGCAGTGCTGGGCCAGCATCTTGGCCATACCGCCCAGTTTGAGCTGGTTGACCAGGCTGTGCCAGTCGCCGGCGAAAGGGGGGCTTTTTTCCGGGGGTGGGTTTATCTGGGCAGCGGGAGTTGGCGTTTCAGTCGGCCGCTCCTCATCGCGTACAACGGGCCTGGCAGGAGGAACCGGGCGTGGCGTTTCGCGTCGAGCCGGGGGCTGGGGCGCCTCCCCCAGAGTAAAAGCCAGCATCCGCAACAAAGTCATGCTGAAGCCGGCGAATTCATCCGGTGCCAGATGCAAGTCGCGTCGGCCATGCAGAGCGATCTGGTAACACAACTGCACCTCGTCGGCATCGAAAAGCTGCGCCAGTTCGAGCAGTTTCGCCCGTTCCGGCAGGTCCTCGCCGAGTGCCTCCGGGATAGTCTGCGCCAGGGCAACCTTGTGCAGCAACGCGCCCAAGTCCTGCAAGGCCGCCTCGAACGACAGGCTGCGTTCTTCCATCCGTTCGGCCGCAGCAATCAGAGCGGGCCCGTCCTTGGCAGACAAGGCGCCGAGGATTTCAAGCAGGTAGGTCTGGTCGATCGAGCCCAGCATGTCGCGCACCTGAGCTTCCCCCACCTTGCCACCGCTGTAGGCGATGGCCTGATCGAGAAGAGACAGTGCGTCGCGCATGCTGCCTTGGGCGGCGCGTGCCAGAAGTTGCAACGCAGCCAGCTCGAAAGGGATGTTTTCCTGCGCCATGATGCTTTGCAGATGGCCGACAATCGCCAGGGGAGGCATTTGTTTGAGATTGAATTGCAGACAGCGCGACAGCACCGTCACTGGGATTTTCTGCGGATCGGTGGTGGCGAGGATGAATTTCACGTGTTCAGGCGGTTCTTCCAGCGTTTTCAGCATGGAATTGAAGGCCGCCTTGGAGAGCATGTGCACTTCGTCGATCAAATAAACCTTGAATCGGCCGGCTGTCGGCGCGTACTGGGCGTTGTCCAAAATCTCGCGCATATTGTCGATACCGGTGTTGGAAGCGGCGTCCAGTTCCAGCAGGTCGACAAAGCGCCCGCTGTCGATTTCGCGGCAAGCGGAACATTGGCCACATGGCGAAGAGGTAATGCCGGTTTCGCAGTTGAGCGCTTTGGCCAGTATCCTTGCCAGCGTGGTTTTGCCGACACCTCGCGTACCCGTAAGCAGATAGGCATGGTGCAGACGTTGCTGATCCAGGGCATTGGAAAGCGCCTTGACGACGTGCTCCTGGCCCACCAGTTCAGTGAAGGTTTTGGGGCGCCATTTACGCGCCAGGACTTGGTAACTCATGGGGGAAATTGTACCAGATTCCGACCTGCTAGTAGTCCGCTCCACCAAAACGGGGGCAGATGAAATGGATGGATTTTTTCGTTAGGCTAGGCGCAGACCCGCCGCCGTATGGGGTATACGGCAAGGGGATGCAACGACGTATGGCGGGAAAAGACGCCATTTCATGTCTGCGGTTTGGTGGAGCGGACTACTAGGCAGAGCGCCAAGCAGTTTAAGGGTGGCGAGCCCAACCCCCGGCACTTGCAATAAATAGCTGTGGCTGCTTCCTTCCGGACCTGACCAGGTTCACTACCTTGCAATGCGGGGAGGCCCGCCATAAATCTGGCGGAGAGGGCGGGATTCGAACCCGCGTTAGGCATTAACCTAAACACGCTTTCCAGGCGTGCGACTTAAACCACTCATCCACCTCTCCGAAGAGCCGGGAAGGATAAACTAGAACCGGACTCGAATCAATATCCGGAGGAAATTAGTTTCCTTCAGAAGGAGGAGTCGCCGGGCGCATCAGCAGTGCCGGGATGGGCTTCTTCGCAGCCTGGCGCGGGTTGGAGTGAGATGCAGGCGCGGGTTGAACCGCTTCTTGCTTGGGAGGCGGCGTAACATAGGGCGCATCCAGCGAATTGACGGGGGGACGAGGAGCTACACCTCTACCCTCCCTGCCTTCCCGCCCTTCCCTGTTGTGTGGACGCTCCCCAGGCCGCGGATCTCGCCGGGGCCTGTCCGCGAATCCGGCGCGTGACGCAATCTGGGCGGCCGCACCGGGCTCGAAGCCGGGCACGGTTTTTCTGGGCAATTCACGTTTCAACATGGACTCAATTTCTGCCAGCATCCTAAGTTCTTCCGCGCACACCAGCGAAATCGCCTCGCCGCTGCTGCCGGCGCGTCCGGTTCGGCCAATGCGATGGACGTAGTCTTCCGGCGCGTTGGGCAGGTCGAAATTCACCACATGGGGAAGCTGGTCGATATCCAGGCCGCGAGCGGCGACATCGGTCGCGACGAGAACCCGAACCGTGCCTGCCTTGAACTCTGCCAGCGCTTGGGTGCGCTGCTGCTGGCTCTTGTCGCCGTGAATCGCGGTGGCGCTAATGCCGTCCTTCTCCAGTTGCTGGGCAAGCCGGCTGGCGCCGTGCTTGGTTCGGCTGAATACCAGGACTTGCTGCAGATTTTCAGACTTGATCAGGTGCGCCAGCAGATCGCGCTTGCGTTCGTGGTCAACCGGATAAATCACCTGGGTAACATTCTCGGCAGCGGCATTGCGGCGTGCAACTTCAATCAGCACAGGGTCGGTAAGCAATTGATCCGACAGTTTCTTGATTTCGCCGGCGAAGGTGGCGGAAAACAGCAGGTTTTGCCGCTTCGCCGGCAATAGCGCGATGATGCGCTTGATATCGGGGAGAAAGCCCATGTCCAGCATGCGGTCGGCCTCATCCAGCACCAGGATTTCCACCTTGGACAGATTGACGGTTTTCTGCTCGACGTGGTCGAGCAGCCGTCCGGGGGTCGCCACCAGGATTTCCACCCCGCTTTTCAGCGCGGCGATCTGTTCTTTAATGTTGACGCCGCCGAATACCACGGTGGATTTCAACGGCAGGTATTTGCCATAAGTCTGTACGCTTTCTTCTACCTGCGCAGCCAGTTCCCGCGTTGGCGTGAGAATCAGTGCGCGTACAGGGTGTTTGGCTGGCGAAGTGCTGGTGTTGGCATGGACGCTCAGCAGCTGAAGCAAAGGTAGCGTAAAGCCGGCGGTTTTTCCGGTGCCGGTCTGGGCGCCACCCATGAGGTCGCGCCCTTCCAGGACGACCGGAATGGCTTGCGCCTGGATCGGTGTGGGCTCGGTATAGCCTTGATCGGCTACCGCGCGCAGCAGTTCGGCCGAAAGGCCGAGAGTTTCAAACGACATGTATAGCATCTCCTAAACGTCGGCCCGCAAAATATTCAGCCGGTCCAGGCAGATCGTGACAAAGTTAAAACTCGGGGTGGGGTATACTACGCGGGCTTGTGCGGCAGACCGGATTGCACGACAACAAATCCTTGCCGCGCGATTATACTCCAGCCAAATCAATTTACCAAGTGACTGATATATCGATTTTTTTCAACCGATTGCAGAAAAACTTCCGGCACTGGGCGAAGTGGGCAAAACGGCGTGGCATCAGCTGCTACCGTGTCTATGACCGCGACGTACCGGAGTTTCCGGTTGCGCTGGATCTGTACGAGCAAAGGGCGCACCTGCAAGAATTCGACACCGGCTGGCAGATCGGTGAGGAGGAGCATGAACGCTGGGTGGAAAGCGTTCGCGCCGTGGCGAGCGAAGCGCTGGCCCTGCCTCTTTCCGCTATTTCCTTCAAGCAAAGGCGGCGTCAGCGCGGCCTGATGCAGTACGAAAAAACCGGCGCCCGGGGCGAGGATTTTGTCGTGCACGAAGGCGGCCACCGGTTTATCGTCAATCTGGAAGAATATCTCGACACCGGTCTGTTTCTCGACCACCGCAACACCCGGCGCATGGTTCAGGAGAAAGCCGCTGGCAGGCGCTTTCTCAATCTGTTCGCCTATACCGGCAGTTTTACGGTCTACGCCGCAGCGGGCGGCGCAATCCGCTCCACCACCGTGGATCTGTCCAACACCTACCAGGATTGGGCGCGTCGCAACTTCGAGCTAAACGGCATGAATTTGGAGCAGCATGAACTGGTGCGCGCCGACGTGTTCGGTTTTCTGGACGATGAAGTAAGGTGCGGGGAAAATTACGACCTGATCGTCATGGACCCGCCCACTTTCTCGAATTCCAAGAAAATGAGCGGAGTGCTCGACGTGCAACGCGACCACGCCCGACTTATCAACCAGTGCCTGAAACTTTTGCCGGAAAGCGGCGAACTGTTCTTCTCAACCAACCTGCGCAGCTTCCAGTTCGACGAGGCGGCACTGGCAACGAAAAATATCAAGGAAATTTCCAGTCAGACCGTCCCCGAAGACTTCCGCAACAAGAAAATTCATCGCTGCTGGCTGATCGGAAAGCGCTAGAAGCTTACAGAGGGGTTGCTGGCGTGTAGGCCACAACCCTGTTTCTTCCATTGAGTTTGGCCCGATTCAGCGCATCGTC
Source organism: Sulfuricella sp. (assembly GCF_035531155.1). NCBI lineage: Bacteria > Pseudomonadati > Pseudomonadota > Betaproteobacteria > Nitrosomonadales > Sulfuricellaceae > Sulfuricella > Sulfuricella sp. The sequence continues at coordinate 23,510 of NZ_DATKTK010000048.1, forward strand.
GGCCGCTTTAATCAGCGCGCTAAAATGCGGCATGGCCGGGTTGTATTCGGCGATGCCGATGCTGACGTTTATTTTTATGCGGTCTGCTCCAGCATTGATCATGCTGCCTTCAAATGCCCGGCGGATAAGCTCGGCATACTGTGCACCCTCTTTCAGCTGGGTATCCGGGCAAATTACCATGAATTCCTCGCCGCCTATGCGGGAAACAATGTCCTGCGTACGTGCGGCATTTTTCAAAATTTTGGCGGCCTGCTTCAGTGCGGTATCACCAGTATCGTGACCGTAAGTATCGTTAATCTGTTTGAAACGATCCAAATCGATCAGCATGATGGTCACGGGACGGCCCCTGTTTTTGGCCGCTTCCCACTCCTGCTCCAGACTGTCCATGCCATAGCGCCGATTGGGCAGCAGGGTCAGAGGGTCCGTCAGAGCCAGGCGCTGCAGACGGCGATTAGTGACCGCCAGTTCCGATGCGACCCGGCGCACCTCTTCCCGTTCCCGGCTGATCTCCTCCTTGAGCTGAGTCACCCTTTGACCGGCACGCAAACGTGCCATCAGCACTTTTACGCTGTAGGGCTTGACCAGGTAATCGTCCACTCCAGCCTCAAATGCCTCGACCAGCCGGTCTTCATCGGCCAGAGCCGTCAGAATGATGAAGTAAAGCCCGCGGCCATCCCGGGTCATGCGCAAGGATTCGCAGAAGGCGATGCCACCCATGTTCGGCATGATCCAGTCGCTGATAACGAGCTGAGGCGTGTATTCGAGCACCTTCTCCAGACCCTCTTTGCCATCCGCGGCAGAAAACACGGTATGCCCATGACTAGTAAGAAGCTTTTGTAAATAACCGGAAACCGCCTTGTCGTCGTCCACAATCAGGATGCGCAGCGGGAATTCAGCTTGATCGGTTTTCCTTGATGCTTCGCTATCGGCAGCCTCGACCATGGGTGGCAAGGAAGCGGCCATTTCAGCAAAGGGCGGCAGCTCCTGGGTTGGCACGTCGAGAATCTTGCCCCACTGCTGCCATTCGCGGACGACATGATCGCTCAGGGTCATCAGCGCTTCAGCATCGATGCCGAGGCGAGCGCCAAGTACGTACAAACCCGGCAGCAGCGCGCGGCGCGAGCTTTCGCCCGCTATGCAGAGGTTTGCCAGGCTACGGGACAAGTGTAACGCATGCACCAGCGTATAGGCCCGTGAGCCCGCCTGAAAATCCCCTTTTTCCGGATGTTCATGATGGCAAACCGTTTCAATGAGAATGTCGGGGAACCCCCATTCTTTGAGCAGAACGGCAGCCAATTCGTTGTGATCGGTATCAAACTGCTCCTGCTCGAGACGGAGCAATTCATCAGGGGATGCTCCCGCTGCAGTGTTAAGGACTTTTGCATACTTCTCGGGAAACAGGGTGGCCAGCGTTAACCTCCCAATCCCGCTCAGTAAACCGCAGGTAAAGGTTTCCTCGTTCGATGTTTTGGCCTGTGCGCTCAGTGCCTGGTTGGCGATGGCGGTAGCCAGTGAGCTTGACCAGAATTCCTGGTAATTGAAAGCATTGCATTGACCATTGCGATAATTGGATAAAACCGAAAATCCCAGCACCAGCTGGCGCACCGTGGGCAGGCCGACCACCAGCACCGCCTCGGGAACCGAAGCGATGGGGCGACGCATATTGAAATGCAGCGAATTGGAGAATTTGATCAAGCGCCCGGAAAGGGCTGGATCGGTCTGTACGATGCGAGCAATATCCTGGATTGTAACGTCATCCTGTTGCATCAAATTCAGCAAGGCGAGAGCCACGCCTTTCGGGGAGGGCAGCCGCCCCGTTGCCTGCAGTTCCTTGAAGCGGTTCTGGTTGATGGCTACCATTTCAGACCTGTAATTTTTTATTCTGACTGGATCTAGGTTACGGAATAACGCCCAACAATACAAACGTTGAGCACCAAACAGTCAGTCTTTCCGCCACTGTGCTATGGCATTTCGTATCAGTTCAAGAGAGGCCGGATCGTCCAGCGTGGTCAGATCTCCAGGTTCGCGCCCTTCCGCCAGCGCTTGCATGCTGCGGCGCAGAAGCTTGCCGGAGCGGGTTTTCGGCAAAGCGGCAACGAAATGCACCTTGGCTGGACGGGCGATGGCGCCTAGCTCCTTGTCTACCGTCGCCATCACTTCCTTTTCCATCTGAGCAGTACTTTCCGGAGTTGAGGTGCGGCCCGCATCCTTGACCACCGCGAAAGCCATGACCGCCTGCCCCTTCACCTCGTCGTGAACGCCAACCACCGCCACTTCGGCGATGTTGGGATGGGCCTGAATGGCCTCCTCGATCTCGCGCGTGCCCAGGCGATGTCCGGCGACATTGATGACATCGTCGGTGCGGCCAAGAATGAAATAGTAGCCATCCTCGTCACGGGTCGCCCAGTCGAAGGTGGAGTAGACCTGTTCGGTCTCGAAATTCGAGAAATAGGTGTTGACGAAGCGCGCGTCGTCGCCCCATACCGTGGACAAACAACCCGGTGGCAGCGGGGGCACTGCTACCAGCACGCCCTTCTCGTTGACACCCACTTCCTGACCGGTGCTCTCGTGCAGCAGCTTCAGATTAAAGCCATACACCTGGAAGCTGGGCGAACCGAACTTGCGTACCGTGTCCTCTATCCCTGGCACGCTGGACAGGATCGGCCAACCGGTCTCGGTCTGCCAGTAGTTGTCGATGATATTCACCTTGAGCGCGTCGGCGATCCAGCGCGCAGTCGGCTCGTCCAGCGGTTCACCGGCAAGATACAGGTTGCGCAGCGAAGAGACGTCATGTTTTTGCAGGAATTCGGGCGGCTGTTTTTTCAGCACGCGAATTGCGGTGGGCGATGAAAACATCACGCTGACCTTATTCTCCTCCACGATCTTCCACCAGATTGCCGGATCGGGCCGGATCGGCAGACCCTCGTACAGGATGGTAGTCATGCCGTTGATCAGCGGGCCGTAGACGATGTAGGAATGCCCCACCACCCAGCCGATGTCGCTGGTGGTAAACAGGGTTTCGCCCGGCTGCCCGGCGTAGATGTGGCGCATGGAAGCTGCCAGGGCCACCGCGTATCCGCCGGTGTCGCGCTGCACGCCCTTGGGTTTGCCGGTGGTACCGGACGTGTAGAGGATATAACTGGGCTCGGACGACTCCAGCCACACCGGATCGATCCGGTCATCCATATGCTGCTCGCGCAGGCTGGCATAATCCAGATCGCGGCCGGCAGTGATCGCCATTGTCTTGTCGAGACCACGGTTGACAATCACCAGCTTCTGCGGAGGATGGCTGGACAGTCGAAGCGCCTCATCCACCAAGTGCTTGTAAGGAATGATCTTGCCGCCGCGCATGCCGGCATCGGCGGTCACCATCAGCCGGGGTTGGGCATCGTCGATGCGGGTCGCCAGACTGGCCGAGGCAAAGCCGCCGAACACTACGGAATGGATGGCCCCCAGCCGCGCACAGGCAAGCATGGCAAAAACCGCTTCAGGGATCATCGGCATGTAGATGATGACGCGGTCCCCCTTCTCCACGCCCTGCGCGCGCAACACTGCGGCAAAACGGTTGGTTTCGGCATGCAGTTCGCGGTAGGTGTAGGCCTGCTGCTGACCGGTTTCGGTGGAGATATAAACCAGCGCCTTCTGCTCCGGGCGGTCTTTCAGGTGGCGGTCCACGGCGTTATGGCACAGATTGGTGAGACCGCCGACGAACCATCGGGTGAAGGGCGGCCGGCTGTAGTCCAGCACTTGGTCAAACGGCTTGTGCCAGTCGATCAGCCTGGCCTGCTCGGCCCAGAATTCATCCGGCTCGTCGATCGATCTCCGGTAAAAGTCCTGGTACTTGCCCATTTTTCCACCTCATATTTCGACAAAAAGCAGTTGAACCGCAAAGGACGCAATGGACGCGAAGGAAGTCAAAGGCTTAAACAACTAATCTATTTGTCAGATGGGTGATGCATTATAGTTCATTAACCCATTGGTTTCCTTAGCGAACCTTTGCGCCCTTTGCGGTGAAATGCCATTTTCAGGTTTTATATTTCAACCACCACCCTGCCCTTTACAGTGCCCTTCAATAATGCGTCGAAGATTTCGGGCAACTGTTCGAAATGGATGGTGCGCGTCATTTCCTTGAGATGGCGCGGCCGCATGTCGCTGGCCAGCCGCTCCCAGACTCTGCGCCGCAACTCCATCGGGCACTGCACCGAATCGATGCCGAGCAAACTGACGCCGCGCAGGATGAAGGGCATCACCGTGGTGTGCAATTCGACCCCGGCCGTCAGGCCGCAGCTGGCAATCGTCCCACCCTGTTTCATGGTGCGGGTGAGCCAGGCAAGCGTCTCGCCCCCAACCGGATCAACCGCACCCGCCCAGATGGTCTTTTCCAGAGGCTTTCTGCCCATTTCCAGGGTATGGCGTGACAACACCTGGGATGCGCCCAAATGGCGCAAATATTCGTGCTGATCGTCCTTGCCGCTGATGGCGGTCACTTCGTATCCCAGTCCGGCAAGCAAATCCACGGCCACGCTGCCCACCCCTCCCGAAGCACCGGTCACCGCCACGGGGCCGTTGGCCGGCTTGAGGCCGTTCTGCTCCATGCGCATGATCGCCAGCGCGGCGGTGAAACCCGCCGTGCCGATCGCCATCGCGTCGGCAGTGCTCATTCCCTGCGGCAGAGCCACCACCCAGTCGGCAGGTACGCGGGAATATTCGGCATAGCCGCCGTCATGCTCTACCCCCATGCCGTACCCGGTGACCAGTACCGCTTCGCCTTCCTGGAAACGCGTATCGCCGGAGGTGACTACCGTTCCCGCCACGTCGACCCCGCCGATGACGGGAAAACGACGGACAACCCTGCCCGTACCGGTGGCGGCAAGGGCATCCTTGTAATTGACGCTGGAATGGCTGTTCCTGATCAGCACCTCGCCCGGATCGAGATCGTCGATCCCGAGCTCGACCAACCGGGCCGACACCTGACCCTCATTTTCGAAAATACGGTAAGCATTAAATCGGTGCATGTTCCTCCCTCAAGGCAAATGCGGTTGGGCCAGGTACTGGCGCGTCTGCATTTCCGTTAACCGGCTTATGGTGCGATCGAATTCATCGGCATGGGGGCCGCCCATATACAGCTCCTGCGGCGGCACCTGCGCCGACACGATCAGCTTCACCCGCCGGTCGTAGAATTCATCCACCAGCCAGGTAAAGCGCCGGGCTTCCGCCGCCTGTTCAGGCGCCATTTTCGGAATGCCGGAAATCAGCACGGTATGGAAGCGCCGGGCAATTTCAATATAGTCCGCCTGCCCCCGCGGTGCACCGCAGATGGTCTGAAACTCGAACCAAACCACGCCGGGCGCTGTGCGTGTTGTGGCTATCCGGCGACCCTCGACCCCCAGAGAAATAGGGCTTGCCACTTCTTCGCCGGCAAGGCTGGAAAAAGCGGCAGCCAGACTGGCTTCAGCCGCTTCATCGAGGGGGCGGTGGTAGACCCTGACCCTTTCCAGCATGCGCAGCCGGTAGTCGATGCCGGCGTCGATTTCAACCACATCCAGTCGTTCCTTGAGCAGGGCGATGGCTGGCAGAAAGCGACTGCGCTGCAGGCCGTGCATGTACAGTTCATCCGGTTTATGGTTCGAGGTGGCGACCAGTACCACACCCTGTTGCAGTAATTCGCGCAGCAGCCGCCCCAGCAGCATGGCATCGGCGATATCGCTGATGTGGAATTCATCGAAGCAGATCAGGCGCGCCTGCTGCGCAATGCGCTGCGCCACGATCACCAGCGGGTCGGCGTGATGCTTGATGGTGTCGAGCTCGGCGTGAACATCCTGCATGAAGCGATGAAAATGCACCCGCTTTTTATGCTCGAACGGCACGCTGGAGAAAAAGGCATCCATCAGAAAGCTTTTCCCGCGGCCGACCCCGCCCCACAAGTACAATCCGCGAACAGGATGTTGTTTTTTGCCGAACAATTTGTGCAGAAACCGACTCTTGCGCGCTTTGTTTTCCAGCAAGGAATCGTAAAGACGCTGCAGACGGTCCACCGCGTGCTGTTGCGCCTCATCCAGCACAATGCCGTGCTGGCGGGCCCGCTGGTGGACGCATTCCGCCAGGTTCATGTTCAACACGCCGCCAGCATTAAATATGAATCGACCGCTTGGTCACACCCAGTGCCGCCTCATGCAAGGACTCCGAAAGAGAGGGATGGGCATGCACGATGCGGGCGATGTCCTCGCTGCTCGCCGCGAATTCCATCGCCACCACCGCTTCCTGGATCAATTCGGAGGCGCACGGGCCGATGATGTGCACGCCGAGGATGCGGTCGGTTTGGGCATCGGCCAGAACCTTGACCAGCCCGGTCGTTTCCTGCAAGGCATGGGCGCGGCCATTGGCACTGAACGGGAAGGTTCCCTTGCAGTATTCCACTCCGGCGACTTTGAGCGCCTGCTCGGTCTGCCCTACCCAGGCGATTTCCGGCGAGGTATAGATTACCCAGGGGATAGTTGCGTAATTGACGTGCCCGGCCTGACCGGCGATCAGCTCGGCGACTGCGACGCCTTCTTCCGAACCCTTGTGCGCCAGCATGGGCCCGCGCACTACGTCGCCAATGGCGTAGATGTTCTGCAAGTTGGTGTGGCAATGCTCGTCCACGTCGATATATCCCTGTTCATCGAGCTTGAGCCCGACCTTGCCGGCATCCAGGCCGGCAGTGTTGGGGGCGCGTCCGATCGCCACAATCAGCTTGTCGAACAACTGCTTCTGCGTGCCTTCCTTGTTTTCGAATTCGACAGCGACGTTTTTACTGCTCACCTTGATCGAGGAAAACTTGACGCCGCGATGGATCACCAGCCCTTGCCGAGTAAAGATGCGCAGCGCCTCGGCTGCGAGCTGGTCATCCACGCTGGATAGGAAGGCATCTTTTGTCTGGAACAGGGTGACATTCGAACCGAGCCGGCGCCATACGCTGCCCAGTTCAAGGCCGATGACACCGGCGCCGATGATGCCGAGCCGCTTCGGCACTTCCTTGAAGTCGAGCGCACCGACATTGTCTACCACCCGCTTGTTGTCCACCGGCACCTGCGGCAGTTGACGCGGGGTGGAGCCGGTGGCGATGATCACGTGTCTGGCCTCGACCGATTCCGTCTTTCCGTCATGCTGCACCACTTCGAGTTTCCATCGTGCACTGCTGCCAGTAAAGCTGGCCCGGCCATGGATGATGGCCACCTTGTTCTTCCTGAATAGCGCCGAAATACCGTCGGTCAGGGTACGCACGATCTTTTCCTTGCGCGCCTGCATGGTGCCGACATCCAGCTTCAGCCCCTCGACCGTAATGCCGTGAGCGGGGAAGTTGTCCCGGATGCGCTCGTAGTTCTCCGAGGATTCGAGCAGCACTTTGGAGGGAATGCAGCCGACGTTGAGGCAGGTTCCGCCCAGGCTGGCCTTGCCATCCTGGTTTTTCCAGTCGTCGATGCACACCGTATTCAGCCCGAGCTGGGCGCAGCGGATTGCCGAGACATAGCCGGCCGGACCGGCACCGATTACCGCCACATCATAGGTTACGGACATGATTTTCCTTCCCTCGTTCAAGGTTAAAACATACAGATGGAAAGACCTTAGCCACGGATTAACACAGATGTACACAGATTATCAAAACACATTGTTTTATCTGTGTAAATCCGTGTTCATCTGTGGATAAAAGCGGTTTTTTTAAATCTGCAGCAGCATGCGCGCCGGATCTTCCAGCGCTTCCTTGATCGCCACCAGCGACAGCACCGCTTCACGGCCGTCGATGATGCGATGGTCGTAAGACAGCGCCAAATACATCATCGGACGGATGACGATCTGGCCGTTTTCCACCACGGGACGATCAGTGGTCTTGTGCATGCCGAGAATGGCCGATTGCGGCGGATTCAGGATCGGCGTCGACAGCATCGAACCGAATACGCCGCCGTTGGAGATGGTGAAGGTGCCGCCGGTGAGCTCCTCGATGGTCAGCTTGCCGTCTTTGGCGCGGACGCCGAAATCGGCGATTTTCTTCTCGATCTCGGCGATGGAAAGCTGGTCGGCGTCGCGCAGAATCGGCACCACCAGACCCCGTGGGCTGCTCACCGCGATACCGATGTCGTAGTAGCCATGGTAGACAATATCGCTGTCGTCTATCGAGGCGTTGACGATCGGGTATTTCTTTAGCGCCGCGATCGCCGCCTTGACGAAGAAGGACATGAAACCGAGTTTGACGCCGTGCTCTTTCTCGAATTTTTCCTTGTAGCGGCTGCGCAGTTCCATCACCGGCTGCATGTTGGCTTCGTTAAAGGTGGTGAGGATGGCGGCAGTTTGCTGGGCCTCTACCAGGCGCTCGGCAACGCGGGCACGCAACCGGGTCATCGGCACGCGCTGTTCCGGACGGGTGCCGGCAGGAATGGCAGGCGCCACCGATGGGGGAGGCACCAGCGCAGTGACCATCGTTGGACTGGAGGGTTTTTCGAGATGGGCCAGCACGTCTTCTTTCGTGATGCGTCCACCCTGGCCGCTGCCACTGATTTCCGCTGGATTAAGGTGCTGCTCGGCCACCAGTTTGCGCACTGACGGACTCAGAGCGGCACTGACTGACTTTGTCACCGTCTTTTCCGGTTGCACCTGAGCCGATTCAACTGTTACAGCCCCCTTGGCCTCGGTGTCGATCACGGCGATCACCTCGTCACTGGTCACGGATAGTCCGTCGCCCTTGATGATTTTCGTCAACACGCCGGACTGAGGCGCGGGCAATTCGAGCACCACCTTGTCGGTTTCAACGTCGATCAGGTTCTCGTCGCGCACTACGGCATCGCCGACTTTCTTGTGCCAGGAAAGCAGGGTGGCCTCGGAGATGGATTCGGATAAAACCGGTATTTTAACTTCAACTAGCATCTTAATAGTCTCCGATAACTTAATGAGTTAATTATTATTTATATTTCTTAAGAGCCGCTTCTACCAAAGCCTGTTGCTGCTCCTGATGCTTCGCAGCATAGCCCACTGCCGGCGATGCGGACGCGGGGCGTCCGGCATAGAAAAGCTGCTGCCTGGCCGACAGACATTCGCGCAGATGATGCTGGGTCTGATACCAGGCACCCTGATTCATCGGTTCTTCCTGTGCCCACACCAGCTCCTTAACCTTCTTGTAGCGTTGCATCTCGGCCGTGAATTGTACGGCCGGGAAAGGATAGAGCTGCTCGATGCGGACAATGGCGATATGGTTGAGCTTGTGCTTGCGCCGTGCCGCCAGCAAATCGTAGTAGACCTTGCCGCTACACGCCACGACGCGGGTGACCTGGTCCGGATCGGTGACGTCCACTTCGCCGATCACCGGATGAAATTCCCCTCGCGCCAGATCTTCCAGCGATGACACTGCGTCCTTGTGGCGCAGCAAACTCTTCGGGCTCATCACGATCAACGGTTTTCGATAGGGTCGTACCATCTGGCGGCGCAGCAAATGGAAAATTTGCGCTGGCGTGGTAGGCACGCATACCTGGATGTTGTCCTCGGCACACAATTGCAGGTAGCGCTCCGGGCGTGCCGAAGAGTGTTCCGGCCCCTGCCCCTCGTAGCCGTGCGGCAATAGCATCACCAGGCCGCATAGCCGGCCCCATTTTGCCTCGCCGGCGCTGATGAACTGGTCGATCACCACCTGGGCGCCATTGGCGAAATCGCCGAACTGCGCCTCCCAGATCACCAGTTCGTTCGGCTCGGCCGATGCATAGCCGTACTCGAACCCGAGCACCGCCTCTTCAGACAGCACCGAATCGATCACCAGGAAGCGCGGCTGCTTGTCGGACACGTTCTGGAGAGGGACATACACCCCGGCATCCCATTTTTCCCGGTTCTGGTCGTGGAGCACGGCATGGCGGTGAAAAAACGTCCCGCGCCCGCTATCCTGGCCGGAAATCCTCACCGCGAAACCGTTTTCCAGCAAGGAGGCATAGGCCAGATTTTCCGCCATCCCCCAGTCGAGCGGCAACTTGCCCTCGCCCATCTGGCGGCGGTCGGCGATGATCTTCTCCACCCGCGAATGCAGCTTGAAGTTGGCGGGAACCGCTGTCAGCACACCCGACAGCCGCTGCAGGTCGGCCAGCGGCACCGAGGTGTCGGCCGGGTCATCCCATTTGCCTTTCCTGAAAGGCGACCAGTCTGTGGCGAAAGCTTTCCTGAAATTCGTCAGCACCGTTCTGGTCACGGAAACACCAGCATCGAGATCCCGGCGGTAGGCGGCGATCATTTCTTCCGGGTCGTGCGGCGCAAGCACCCTCTCGGCCACCAGCCTGTCGGCGTAGAGTTTGCGCGTACCGGGATGCTGAGCGATCTTCTTGTACATCAGCGGCTGGGTCACCAGCGGCTCGTCCTGTTCGTTGTGGCCCAGGCGCCGGTAGCACACCAGATCGATCACCACGTCCTTGTGGAAATCCATGCGATAGTCGAGAGCAATTTCCGTCACCAGCAGCACCGCTTCCGGATCATCTCCGTTGACATGGAAAATCGGTGCGCCCACCATCTTAGCCACGTCGGTGCAATACAGCGTGGAACGGGTGTCGCGCGGGTCGGAAGTGGTAAAACCGATCTGGTTGTTGATGACGATGTGTACCGTGCCGCCGGTGCCGTAGCCGCGCGTCTGCGACAGGTTGAGGGTTTCCATCACCACGCCCTGACCGGCAAAGGCGGCGTCGCCGTGGATCAGCACCGGCACCACCTGGTTACCGACGAGATCGTGGCGGCGCTGCTGGCGCGCGCGCACCGAGCCTTCTACCACCGGGTTGACGATCTCCAGGTGCGAGGGGTTGAATGCCAGAGTCAGGTGCATAGCCCCGCCCGGGGTGGCGACGTCGGTAGAGAAACCCTGGTGGTATTTGACGTCGCCGGAAGCCAGTTTGCTGTGCGCGGCATGCTTGCCCTCGAACTCCAGGAACAGGTCGCTCGGCAGCTTGCCGATGGTGTTGACCAGCACGTTAAGCCTGCCGCGGTGCGCCATTCCGATCACCATTTCCTGTACGCCCTGGCTGCCGGAACGCTGAATCAGGTGATCCAGCAGCGGAATCAGGCTATCGCCGCCTTCCAGCGAAAAGCGTTTCTGCCCGACATAGCGGGTGTGCAGGTACTTTTCCAGGGTTTCCGCAGCAGTGACCAATTCGAGTATGCGTCGCTTGCTGTCGGGAGAAAATTGGGGCCGTGCCCGGTTTGTTTCCAGTCGCTCCTGAATCCAGCGTTTCTGGCTGGTATCGGGGATGTGCATATACTCGGTGCCGATATTGCCGCAGTAGGTTTCCCTGAGAATGTGCAGGATATCGTGCAAGGTAGTCTGCTCGGGCGCCACCAGGGAACCGGATTTGAAGACTTTTGACAGGTCGGCATCGGTCAGGCCGTAAGATTCCGGCAGTAGTTCCGCCACGTCAGGAATTTGCTGGCGCTTGAGCGGGTCGACGGTGGCGAGCTGTACGCCGCGGAAACGGTAGGCGTTGATCAGCTGCAGCACCGCGATCTGTTTCCTGACCAGCGCATCGACATCGGCTGCCTGCACTGGAACACAAGGCTGTTTGGCGCGTTCGGCGAAGGATTGCAGCACCGGGGAATGGGGCACATCCTTGGCGAGTGCCCCCGGCATTTTCTGCAGACGGTTGAAATACTCCCGCCATTCCTCGCCGACCAGGGCAGGATTGCTCAGGTATAGCTCGTACAGCTCCTCGATGAACGGCGCATTACCGCCATAGAGTGCCGAGTTGTCCAACATCTCCTTCATTACGCCCATATTCTTCTCGTCTCCTCCGTGTGGTTCCAGAGCGTTTTACCTGCACCGGGCAAAGAGTGAAGAGTCATGAGTGATGGGTAAAAGCAAAGGCGTGGCCGCTTTTGCTTTTATCCATCACTCATCACCCATCACGGTTATTCGGTTATTCGCGCTGAGATATAGGCACAAAATCCCTTTTCTTCGGCCCCAGGAACAACTGGCGCGGACGACCAATTTTCTGTTCCGGGTCTGAAATCATCTCGTTCCATTGACTGCTCCAGCCGATGGTGCGGGAAATGGCAAAAATAGCGGTAAACATGTTGGTCGGGATGCCGATGGCGCGCAGCACGATGCCGGAATAGAAGTCCACGTTGGGGTAGAGCTTCTTGGCAATGAAATACTCGTCCTCAAGGGCGATGCGCTCCAGTTCGAGCGCGATCTGGAACAGCCGGTCGTCTTGGGCGCCGAGTTCCTTCAGCACTTCGTGGCAGGTTTGGCGCATCAGGTTGGCGCGCGGGTCGAAATTCTTGTACACCCGGTGGCCGAAACCCATCAGGCGGAAGAGATTTTTCTTGTCCTTGGCGTGTTCGATAATCTTCGGGATATTGGAAACGTCGCCGATTTCCTCCAGCATCTTCAGTACCGCCTCGTTGGCGCCGCCGTGGGCTGGACCCCACAGCGAGGCGATACCGGCGGCGATGCAGGCGAAAGGATTGGCGCCGCTGGAACCTGCCAGTCGCACCGTCGAGGTCGAGGCATTTTGCTCGTGATCGGCGTGTAGCGTGAAAATCCGGTCCATAGCCCTGACCACTACCGGGTTGGGCACGTATTCCTCGCACGGCGTGGAGAACATCATATGCAGAAAGTTCGCCGCGTAGGAGAGTGAATTTTTCGGATAAGCGAAGGGCTGCCCGGTGTTGTATTTGTAGCTCATGGCCGCGATAGTCGGCACCTTGGCGAGCAGGCGGTGGGCGGAAATTTCGCGCTGATGAGGATCAGACACGTCGCTGGAATCCCGGTAAAAAGCGGACAGCGCTCCCACCACTCCCACCATCACCGCCATAGGGTGGGCATCGCGACGGAAGCCCTTGAAGAAGCTGGTCACCTGGTCGTGCACCATAGTGTGATGGCGGATGATGAAATCGAATTCCTGCTTCTGCTCCTTGGTGGGCAGCTCGCCGTAATAAAGCAGGTGGCAGACCTCGATGAAATCCGCGTGCTCGGCCAATTGCTCGATGGGGTAGCCACGGTAAAGCAGCATCCCTTCGTCGCCGTCGATGAAGGTGATTTTCGAGCTGCAGCTGCCCGTCGACATGAATCCCGGGTCGTAGGTGAACACCCCGTGTTTCCCCAGATTGCGGATATCGATTACATCCGGGCCGAGGGTGCCGGAAAGAAGCGGCAATTCGATTTCTGCGCCACCGTCGATTCTGAGATATGCCTTGCGTTCGCTCATGACTCGTATTTCCTTCGATCAATGTTTGGTTTTGGCAATGCTGTTCATTTAAGCAACCGTCCCATGTAGGTTGGGTTAGCAGCCTTATCGCGTAACCCAACAGACCCAAACATTCAAAGCCTATGTTTAAAGGGAAGCTTTAGGTTTGTTGGGTTACGGCGCTAAAAGCCGCGCCTAACCCAACCTACATATGATGCATCCTTTACGTAAACAGTATTGGGTTTCAAAGACACCGCTAACAACGCCGGCATCAGCTTCCGCGCAGTAACTGCAGCACCGTTTTTATTTCATCATCCCCACAGGTTCCGCTGTCCTGGATCAGTCCCCATAAATCCGGGTCGGAATAAGCCAGCAGATCCTTGAATGCTTCCACTTCCTGCGGCGTAAGCCGCTCGAAATTCTGATCCATAAATCGCGCCAGGACAATGTCGAGTTCCAGCATGCCGCGCCGGCAGTCCCAGCGGATACGGCTTGCGCCGTGATGGGTAATGGGTAATGGGTGAAGTGCAAACGCTTCCCCCTCTTCCTCAATTCCTCCCATTACCCATTCCTCATCACCCATCACCCGTTTTAAACAGTTCTCTTGACCAGCATTTCCTTGATCTTGCCTATCGCGCCGGTCGGGTTCAGTCCCTTTGGGCAGACATCCACACAATTCATAATACTGTGGCAGCGAAACAACCGGTAGGGATCCTCCAGGTTGTCCAGGCGCTCGTTGGTAGCTTGGTCGCGCGTGTCGGCGATAAATCGATAGGCCTGCAACAATCCGGCCGGGCCGACGAATTTATCCGGGTTCCACCAGAACGACGGGCAGGCAGTGGAGCAGCATGCGCACAGGATGCACTCGTACAGACCATCCAGCTTTTCCCTGTCTTCGGGTGATTGCAGACGCTCGATTTCCGGTTCCGGCTCGTTGTTGATGAGGTAGGGTTTGATCGAGCGGTATTGTTTGTAAAACTGGCTCAAATCCACTACCAGATCGCGAACCACCGGCAGGCCGGGCAACGGACGCAGTTCGATCGGCTGCTTGAGTTCGGACAGCGGCGTAACGCAGGCGAGCCCGTTGCGTCCATTGATATTCATGGCGTCCGAGCCGCACACCCCTTCGCGGCAGGAGCGGCGAACGCTCAGGGTTTCGTCCTGTGCCTTGAGCAGCAGGATGGCATCGAGCAGCATCATGTTGCCGGCATCGATATCCAGCTCATAGTCCTGCATGTGAGGTTTGGAATCGGTTTCCGGGTTATAGCGGTAAATCGAGAAACGCATTCACTTCTCCTGGTGATGGGTGACAGGTAGTGAGCAATGGGTGATGAGTGATGGAAAAATCCATCACCGTTTACCCATCACCCATTACTCAATACACCCTCGCCTTCGGCTTGAAAGGCTCAACCGTCAACGGTTTCAGCCGTACCGGCTTGTAATCCAGCCGGTGTCCTTCGCTGAAATACAGCGTATGCTTCAGCCAGTTATTATCGTCACGCTGAGGGTAGTCGTCGCGTGCATGGGCGCCACGGCTCTCCTGGCGCGCCGCTGCCGAAATCATCGTCGCCAGCGCTACCCCCATCAGGTTTTCCAATTCCAGCGCTTCGATCCGTCCGGTATTGTAGATCTTGCTGTGATCGCGTAGCGCCACATCCGGCAGGCGCGCAGCAATTTCCAGCATTTCCCTGACCCCCTCCTGCAGCACCTCTTCCTTGCGGAACACGCCGCAATGCCTTTGCATGGTCTTGCGCATCTGTTCGCGCAACTCGTCCACGGTAATGCCGTCGCGCTTGGCATCCCAGCGGCTCAGACGTGCCATGGTCAGATCCAGGGCGCCATCCGGCACGTGCCTGGGGAACGGGTTTTCCTTCAGGAACTCGATGACGTGGTTGCCGGCGGCGCGTCCGAACACGATCAGGTCGAGCAGTGAATTGCTGCCCAGACGGTTGGCGCCATGTACCGAAACGCAGGCGCATTCGCCGATGGCGTAAAGCCCGATCACGGCCTCCTCCGGGGCAGTACTGGTCGGCATCACCACCTGGCCCTGCAGATTGGTGGGAATGCCGCCCATCATGTAGTGCACCGTAGGCACCACGGGGATCGGCGCCTCGATTGGGTCGACATGGGCGAACTTGATGGAAAGATCGCGGATGCCCGGCAGGCGCTGCTGGATCACCTCCGGCCCGAGATGGTCGAGCTTCAGCTCGACGTAATCGCCGTCCTTGCCGCAGCCGCGCCCTTCGTGGATTTCCACTGCCATGGCGCGGGACACTACATCGCGGCTGGCAAGGTCCTTGGCGTTGGGCGCGTAGCGCTCCATGAAACGCTCACCATTCTTGTTGACCAGATAGCCGCCCTCGCCGCGCACCCCTTCCGTCACCAGCACACCGGCCCCGGCAATACCCGTCGGGTGGAACTGCCAGAATTCCATGTCCTCGAGCGGAATGCCGGCGCGCAGCGCCATCCCGAGGCCGTCGCCGGTATTGATCAGGGCATTGGTCGTGGCGCTGAAAATGCGCCCGGCGCCCCCGGTTGCCAGCAGCGTTGCGCGCGCCTCGATAAAGATCGGCTCGCCCGATTCAATCTCGAGCGCCACAGCACCCAAGGCATAGCCGTGACCATCCGTCACCAGATCGACTGCGAAATATTCTTCGAAAAAATGGGTCTTTGCAGCGATATTGCGCTGGTACAAGGTATGCAGCATGGCGTGGCCGGTGCGGTCGGCAGCGGCACAGGTGCGCATCACCGGCGCTCCGCCGTAATCCTGCGTCATTCCGCCGAACGGGCGCTGGTAGATTTTGCCATTCGGCAGGCGGTCGAACGGCATGCCGAAGTGCTCCAGCTCTATCACTGCCTCGTTGGCCTGTCGGCACATGAATTCGATGGCATCCTGGTCACCCAGATAATCCGAGCCCTTCACCGTGTCGTACATGTGCCAGTGCCAGTTGTCCTCGCTAACGTTGCCCAGGGACGCGGCAATGCCGCCCTGGGCTGAAACGGTATGGGAGCGGGTCGGGAATACCTTGGACACTACCGCCACCTTGAGATTGGCGTGGGACAGTTGCAGCGCCGCGCGCAGGCCCGCCCCGCCGCCGCCGATGATCAATGCATCAAAAGTACGCTTCTGAATCACGCTTGTTCCTCGCTGGAAAAATGGTGGAACATCGGCGGCAGGCGGTGATTCGCGGACGGGCGCATCCCCGCTTCGCGGGGCCCCTGCTTCCTGCTCACACCGCCCCGCCTCATGATCAATGCATCAAAAGTACGTTTGGCGATGGCCACTATCCGATACTCCATAAAATCTGCACCGACCATGCGGTACAACCGACCAACAAGAGTATGACCAGCGCCTCAGCTGTCAACCTGAGCACGGTGTGGTGCACATAATCCATCAAGATGTCCCTGACCCCAACCCAGGCGTGGAGGTAAAGGCTGAGCAGGAACAGCAGGCTGGCAAGGCGCATCCACTGGTTTTGAAACAGACCGCTCCATTCAGCGAACTGGAGCGGCTGATGGGTCAGCAGGAAGGCCGCCAAAAAGAGCGAGTAAAGCGCCATGACGACGCCCGTGATGCGCTGCATCAACCAGTCGCGCAGGCCGTAATGGGCTCCGCTGACGATGCGCTCTACCATAATAGCCACCCCCCTATCATCGCGGTCAGCGTCAGGCTGAAAGCCACGACCAGCCAGCTGTTCCGACGGGTCTTGTCCAGTTCCATGCCGAGGCCCATATCCATGGCGATGAAGCGCAAGCCGGCAAAAAAATGATGGGAATAGGCCCACAACAGGCCAAGCAACACCAGCTTGACCAGCGGACTTCCCAATCCCTGCCTCACCTTCTCGAAGTCTGCCGGGGACCCTAGCGTAAGCTGGAATACGGCAAGAAACAGGGGGATAGCGATAAACAGCAGCGCTCCGCTGACCCGGTGCAGGAAGGAAACGACACCCGGCAAGGGCAGCTTGATCTTGAACAGATTAAGATACTTGGGGCGTCGGTTTGCCATCGCTCGTCCCTATTCGACCGCGTTGGCCACTGCCTGCGGAATGCGGTCGATCAAGCGGGGATCGAACGGCTTGGGCAGGATGTATTCCCTGCCGAAAGCCATTTCCTTGGCATTGTAAGCCTTGAGCACCTCTTCCGGCACAGGCTCGCGCGCCAGCTCGGCCAGCGCTTTCACGGCGGCGATCAGCATTTTCTCGGTGATCTGTTTGGCGCGTGCGTCCAGCGCACCGCGGAAGATGAACGGGAATCCCAGCACGTTGTTGACCTGGTTGGGAAAATCGGAGCGCCCGGTGGCCATAATCAGGTCGTCGCGCGCCGCATGTGCTTCACTAGGCAGGATTTCAGGATCGGGATTGGCCATGGCAAACACGACCGGTCGGGGCGCCATGCTTTTTATCATCTCCTGGCTGACCAGGTTGGAACTGGAAACGCCAATGAACACATCCGCGCCATTCATGGCATCCGTCAGCGTGCGCAATGGGGTATCCCTGGCGAATTCCTGCTTGTAGGCATTCAGGTCGTTGCGTCCGGTGTGGATCACGCCCTTGCTGTCCACCAGCAGCATGTTTTCCTTTTTCGCGCCCATTGAAATCAACAGGCGCATTCCTGCCAGTCCGGCAGCGCCGGCGCCGAGACACACCAGCTTCACGTCCTCCAGCTTCTTGCCCTGTATTTCCAGCGCGTTGAGCAGGCCTGCGCAGATGATTACCGCGGTGCCGTGCTGGTCGTCGTGAAAAACCGGAATGTCCAGACGCTCCTTGAGCGCCTTCTCGATCACGAAGCAGTGCGGTGCGGCGATATCCTCCAGGTTGATGCCGCCGAAGGTCGGCGAAATGTTGACCACGGTTTCGATGAAGGACTCGATGCTGGGCGCGTTGACCTCGATATCGAACACGTCGATATTGGCAAAGCGCTTGAACAGGACGCCCTTCCCTTCCATCACCGGCTTGCTCGCCAGCGGCCCCAGATTGCCCAGGCCAAGAATGGCGGTGCCGTCGGTGATTACCGCGACCAGGTTGCCCTTGTTGGTGTAGCGGTAGGCGTTTTCCGGATTTTTGGCAATTTCGCGCACCGGCTCGGCCACGCCAGGGGTGTATGCCAGGGAGAGATCCAGCGCTGTGGCGCAGGGCTTGGAGGATTCGACCGAAATTTTTCCCGGCCGGGGAAACTCGTGATAATCGAGAGCCTGTTGATTCAAGGTGGTCATGTTTCTAGTCCTTAAGTTCAAAGTCCTGTGTGCTGAGTAACGTAGGATGGGTGGAGCATAGCGATACCCATCTTGAGCGGCCAATATGATGGGTATCGCCCCCCATCCTGCATTTATCCCAAGTCGTTCAGATAGCAGTGATGTTGTGTGTTGCAGCGGCTGATGCGCCATTCCACCGGCTGATCGCCGTAAGTATAGGCCACCCGGTCGATATCCAGCAGCGGCGCATTCGGCGGGATGCCGAGCAGGCTCGAAGCGGCTTCGTCCGCCGTGACGGCCCGGATACGCTCCTCGGCACGGATGATCCGGGTGCCGTAGCGGGATTCGTAAAGACTGTAGAGCGTACCCTGAAACTCGGTGATCAAAGTATCGTTGAGTCCCTTGAACAGGATGGCGGACAGGCAGATATCATCCAGAATCACCGCCTCTCCCGAAAACCGGAGCAGGCGGCGCACCATCATGACCGGCGCCCCGCGCTTCAGCCCGAGCCGCTCCGCGGCAGTGCTGTCGGCCTTGCCGCGCTCGCAATGAAGCACCTCGCTGACTGGGAATTCCTTCTTGCCGCTCAGCTCTACGATGCGCAGAAAACGGTACTGAGTATGCTCCTCGGTATGGGTGGCGACGAAGGTCCCCTTCCCCTGGCGCCGCACCAGAATGTTTTCCGCTGCGAGCTCGTCGATCGCCTTGCGCACCGTTCCCTGGCTGACCTTGAACCGGCTCGCCAGTTCCAGCTCGCTGGGAATCACCTCTCCCGGCCGCCATTCGCCTGCCACAAGGCTTTGCGTGATCAGAATCTTGATCTGCTCATAGAGCGGTCTGAATGTAGGAGTCGAATGCGATTTGGTCATGGTTTGCCCTTGTTTTCTAACCCTAGCACGATCAATAATAATTATCCACTATCTTATATAAGACATATTACATAAGCTAATTATTGACATATACTTTATTCGACCACATTATACCCATTCTTGGAATTTATGCTTTGTAAAACAACAGCGCTTCCCACAAAGAGGTAAGACATGACCGAGGTTCCATCTGCTGGTGCGCGCTTCCGCGCCGCCGTCGCTGCCGAAAAACCCCTGCAGGTAATCGGCGCAATCAATGCCTACCATGCCAAACTGGCAGAACATACGGGCTACAAGGCGCTCTATATCTCGGGCGGCGGCGTGGCGGCGGGTTCGCTCGGTTTGCCCGACCTCGGCATATCCACCCTCGACGACGTACTCACCGACGTGCGCCGCATTACCGACGCGACCAATCTGCCGGTTCTGGTGGATATCGATACCGGCTTCGGCGGCGCCTTCAACATCGCCCGCACCGTCAAATCGATGATCAAGTTTGGCGCGGGCGCCGTGCATATCGAGGACCAGGTCCTGGCCAAACGCTGCGGCCACCGTCCCGGCAAGGCGATAGTCTCCCAGGCGGAGATGGTGGATCGCATCAAGGCCGCTGTGGATGCCAGAACCGATCCAGCTTTTGTCATCATGGCCCGTACCGATGCCCTGGCGGTAGAAGGCTTGCAGTCCGCCATCGACCGCGCCTGTGCCTGCGTCGAGGCGGGTGCGGACATGGTCTTCCCGGAAGCGATCACCGAGCTTCACATGTACAAAAAATTCTCTGAAGTGGTAAAAGTGCCCGTGCTCGCCAATATCACCGAATTCGGCTCGACACCGCTCTATACTGTTGAAGAGTTGGCGGGCGCAGACGTTTCCCTAGTGCTCTATCCGCTATCCGCTTTCCGCGCCATGAACAAGGCCGCGCTGAACGTCTACGAGTCCATCCGCCGTGAAGGATCGCAGAAGAACGTGCTCGACCAGATGCAAACACGCATGGATCTGTACGAACACCTTGGTTACCATGAATACGAGCAAAAGTTGGATGAGCTGTTTTCTCAAGGAAAAAACAATTAACCGAAAAACCGCTTTTATCCACAGATGAACACGGATTAACACAGATAAAACAATGTGTTGTTGAAGATTTGCGATTCACCCTATAAGATGATTAAGATGAGAAATGTAACTCATTGATAATCTGTGTATATCTGTGTTAATCCGTGGCTGAACTGTTTTTTTATAGGATTAACATTTGGAGATTGACTAGTGAGTGAAGCTATCCCAACCCCGAAAAAGAAAAAATCGGTCGCCCTGTCCGGCGTAGTGGCCGGCACTACGGCAGTATGCACCGTCGGCCACAGCGGCAACGACCTGCACTACCGCGGCTACGACATCCTAGAGTTGGCGGAAATGTCCACTTTCGAGGAAGTGGCTTACCTGCTGGTTCACGGCGCACTGCCCTCCCGATCCGAGCTTGACGGCTACAAGCACAAGCTGAAGTCGCTGCGCGGCCTGCCTGGGCCATTGAAAACCGTGCTCGAACAAATCCCCTCCTCTGCGCACCCGATGGACGTCATGCGCACCGGCTGCTCGATGCTGGGCATCCTGCTACCCGAAAACACCGACCGCAATATCGAGGGGGCGCAAGACATCGCGGACAGGCTGGTCGCCTCATTCGGCTCGATGCTGCTGTACTGGTACCACTATTCGCGCAACGGGAATCGCATCGAAGTGGAAACGGACGACGACACCGTGGCCGGCCATTTCCTCCATCTCCTGCACGGCAAGACGCCTTCCGACCTCCACAGCAGGGCGCTGGACATATCGCTGATCCTCTATGCCGAGCACGAGTTCAATGCCTCCACCTTCACCGCCCGGGTGATTGCCGGCACGCTGTCCGATATCCACTCCTGCATCACCGGCGCAATAGGCGCGCTCAGAGGCCCGAAGCACGGCGGCGCCAATGAAGCGGCGATGGAGATCATCCAGCGCTACCGCAGTCCTGACGAGGCGGAAGCCGACATCCGTAGCCGCATCGCGCGCAAGGAAATCATCATCGGCTTCGGCCATCCGGTCTACACCATTGGCGATCCGCGCAACATAGCGATCAAGACCGTGTCGCGCCTGTTATGCGAGGACGGCAGCAACATGAACCTGTTCGACATCTCCGACCGTATCGAATCGGTGATGTGGGAAACCAAGAAGATGTTCCCCAACCTCGACTGGTATTCGGCCTCCAGCTATCACATGATGGGCGTGCCGACCGAGATGTTCACCCCCCTGTTCGTGATCGCCCGCACCACCGGCTGGGCGGCGCACGTGATCGAGCAGCGCATCGACAACAAGATCATCCGACCGAATGCCGAGTATGTCGGGCCGGAGAACCGCCCTTACATGCCTATCGAGAAAAGGGCTTAAATTCGTAACCACGAATGTTCACGAATCATTCGTGGCAATTCGTGAACATTCGTGTGAATTCGTGGTTAATCTGATTTTCTGTAAATTTATTAAGGAAACTGCATGTCCGCCCACACTTCCAACGTCCGCCCCGAACCCGATCAGGTTTTGGTGGATATTGCTGACTACGTCTGCGATTACGAAATCAAATCCGCGGAAGCTTACGATACCGCCCGCTACTGTTTGATGGACACCCTGGGCTGCGGCCTGGAGGCACTTTCCTATCCGGCCTGCACCAAGCTGCTCGGGCCGATCGTGCCCGACACGGTGGTACTCAACGGCGCCAGGGTGCCCGGGACGCAATTCCAGCTGGACCCGGTCAAAGCCGCGTTCGATATCGGTGCCATGGTACGCTGGCTGGACTTCAACGACACCTGGCTTGCCGCCGAATGGGGCCACCCTTCCGACAACTTGGGCGGCATCCTCGCCACCGCCGATTGGCTGTCTCGCACCCGCGTGGCGCACGGCAAACCCGCGCTGACCATGAAGAATGTGCTGACCGCCATGATCAAGGCGCATGAAATCCAGGGCGTGCTGGCGCTGGAAAACAGCTTCAACCGTGTCGGGCTGGATCACGTGATCCTGGTGAAAATCGCCTCCACCGCCGTCGTCACGAAGCTTCTGGGCGGCTCGCGGGATGAGATCATCGACGCCGTGTCAAACGCCTGGATCGATGGACAAGCCCTGCGCACCTATCGCCACTCGCCCAACACCGGCCCGCGGAAATCCTGGGCGGCAGGTGACGCCACCAGCCGCGCAGTACGCCTGGCGCTGATGACGCTCAAAGGCGAAATGGGCTACCCCTCTGCCCTTACTGCCAAGACCTGGGGTTTCTACGACGTCCTATTCAAGGGCAATGCCTTCAAGTTCCAGCGCCCCTACGGCTCTTACGTGATGGAGCAGATTCTGTTCAAGATTTCCTTCCCCGCCGAGTTCCATTCCCAGACCGCGGTGGAAGCCGCCTTCCAGCTTCATGCCAAGGCGGGTGACCGGCTGGACACGCTGGAGAAGATCGCACAGATCGACAAGATCGTCATCACCACCCACGAATCAGCGATCCGCATCATCGACAAGAAGGGCCCGCTGCACAATCCGGCCGACCGCGACCACTGCATCCAGTACATGGCCGCCGTTGGCCTCCTGAAAGGCCATCTCACCGCCGCCGATTACGAGGACGCAGCTGCTGCCGACCCGCGCATCGACGCCCTGCGCGACAAGATGGAATGTGTCGAAAATCCTCAATACACCAGGGATTATCTCGACCCCGAAAAGCGCTCCATCGCCAACGCCCTGCAAATCTTCTTCAGGGACGGCACCCAGTCCGAAAACATCGCGGTCGAATACCCGATCGGCCATCGCCGCCGCCGCGCGGAAGGCATCCCCGAGCTGGTCAAGAAATTCAGGGTGAACCTGGCGCGGAGATTCCCTGCCAAGCAGTCGAATGCGATCCTTGGGTTGTGCATGGATACAAAACGCCTTGAAGCAACGACGGTGAACGAATTTATGGACATGCTGGCAATCTAGGGAAGCGCTGATTTGTTCGCTCCGTTCGGGCTGAGCCGTGAGCTTGTCGAACGGTCGAAGCCATTTCTAACATTATGATTTACATAGAATGCCCTTCGACGGGCTCGGGGCGAACGGATTTAATCAGCGTTTTCCTCGCAGCGTGAAACCGCGCTCATTGCCAACAACCGCACAACCCGAACCTGCCTAGCCATCCCAGGCGCTCCCAGAACGTTTGACTATAATGACTATAGGCAAGCCGGAACAGCAGGAGGCGTCATGAAGGCATTGATCATCAGCGCAGACCATTTCGAGGATACCGAACTTCTGGTGCCCTACTACCGCCTGAAGGAAGAAGGCTTTGAGGTGGATATCGCCTCCATTTCCAGGGGAAAAATAAACGGCAAGCACGGCTACGAAGTCAGTGTAGACAAGGCACTGCGCGACGTTCATGCCAAAGACTACGACATTCTCGTTCTTCCGGGCGGCAAGGCGCCCGCGGCACTGCGCAAGGAACAGGCCGCACTGGAAATAGTGAAGGATTTTTTTCGCAGCAACAAGCCGGTCGCAGCCATCTGCCACGGTCCGCAACTATTGGTCACGGCGGGCGTCCTCATGGGGCGACGCGCCACCTGCTACCATTCTGTCGCCGAAGAACTGAAAGAAGCCGGCGCCCTGTACGAAGACAGCGAAGTGGTGGTGGACGGCAACCTGGTCACGTCCCGCCAGCCCTCAGACCTGCCCGCTTTCATGCGGGAAACCATCGGGATGGCGTCAAAAACCGTGCGTTGAGCCCGTCCCTGCACAATGTATAATGTATCCCGACACGACAACCAAGGAGAACAAAATGAAAACCCGATTCGCCGGTTTCCAACCCATCCGGCCTGACCGTCATATTTGGGGGCAGGAGTATCGGCATGACGCCTACAAAGCCAAGCACAAGCTGCCCGAACCCACGGCTTGCCCGGTCTGCGGTGCCGTATATCATGAAGGACGCTGGCAATGGGCGCCCAGACCGGATCAGGCCCACGAGGAAATGTGTCCGGCCTGCCATCGCATCCATGACGAGTTCCCGGCTGGATTTGTGACCGTGGGCGGGCAGTTCTTCAAGGAACACCGGGAGGAATTGCTGCACCTGGTGAAGAACGAGGAAGCAAAGGCCAAGGCAGAGCATCCCATGGAGCGGATCGTCAAGATCGAAGACCAGGATGACGGTGCCCTGGTCACCACCACCGGAATCCATCTCGCCCGCGGCATCGGCGAAGCGCTGCATCACGCTTACAAGGGCGAACTGGAATTTCACTACAACGAACAGGAAAACCTGCTGCGCGTAGTGTGGGAGCGCTAAACGCACTGTTTTCCAAATGCATGGCCAACTCGCATTACAGATGGATATGGGGAAGCTCTTGCTTGCCTGTATCCACCCCGTTTTTATCACATTAAACCGGCAGATTACGCAGATTTAATTTCCCGTCAAAACCCGCTAGAAGTCTCGCTCTCCACTTGATCTGAGCAATAAGTTACCGATAGGCAAATTGACACCATGCGCCCCCTTACGCTTAGATGGGTGCGACCTCGTTACCCGCACTCGGAATAATCCTGTCGGGAACGCATGGTGCGTTTAATTTTCTGCAAAGGAGAACTCTCATGTTCAGCAAAAACAAAATCCTCATAGCCATCAGCGCCGCATTCCTATTGAGTAGTGCCGGCCTGCACGCAGCCGATGCAACCGCTACGACTACTGGTACAACTGCCGGCACCACTACCACCGGCACGACTGCCGGCACCACCACTGCTGGTACGACTACCGGTGCCACCACTGGCACGATCACAATCACGACGACCCAACAACCGGCAAGCCAGGCACTTACCAGCATCAACAAAAATCTGGAAAAGAACCCGGATAATGCCGGCCTGAAAAACGCCAGAAGCCGCCTGGAACGCAACCAGGAGCGCCGTGAAGCGAAGGAAACCGAGCGCGTCGAGAAACGTATTGAAAAAATGGAGCGCGTAGAAAAAGTTGCGCGCCCTGAGAAGATCGAGCGCCCTGAGAAAGTTGAGCGTCCCGAAAAAGTAGAGCGTCCCGAAAAAGTAGAACGTCCCGAAAAAGTAGAACGTTCAAGCCGTTCCTAACATTTCCTACACTATCGGATATTTTCATGATCAGCAAAATGCGTAAAACCTTAACCGCGAGCGCGATTGCCGCCTTGGCCGCATTTTACGGCCAGGCGGCCAGCGCCGCGGAAGCGGGTGATTTCAGCTTCACCACCGGCCTTGACTATAGTTCAGGCAAGTACGGTGGAACCCAATCGACCGACATCCTCTACATCCCGTTTATCGGCAAATACGAAACAGGCCCCTGGTCATTCAAGCTGACAGTACCGTACATTCGCGTCACCGGCCCAGGCGGTGTGGTAAAGGATATCGGCGCGGTCAAGGCGGCCGGTACCGAGCGTACCACCGAGTCCGGGTTGGGTGACGTGGTTGCCGCAGCCACATACAACATTTACGGCAGCACTGGCGCCAACCCGTTGTTGATCGACCTGACCGGCAAGGTCAAGTTCGGCACTGCCGATGAAAACAAAGGGCTGGGAACCGGCGAGAACGATTACGCAATCCAGGCCGATGCCTACAAAACCATCGACCAATTCACCGCCTTCGGTACCGTAGGCTACAAGGTATTCGGCGAGCCCGTGGGTATCAGCCTGGATAATGTTTTCTACGGCTCGTTGGGCGGAAGTTACAAGTTCAACCCACAAACGAGTGCCGGCCTGATCCTGGATCTGCGCCAGAAGGCAACAGCAGCCGGCGCACCGCAAAAGGAACTGACTGCTTTCGTCAGCCATAAAATCGACAAAACCTGGAAAGCTCAGGGCTACGTCCTACAAGGTTTTGCCGATGGCAGCCCGGACTGGGGTGGTGGCGCGATGGTCTCGTACGCCTTCTAGTTCAATAACCCTAGAAAAAGCAGTTCAGCCACGGATTAACACAGATTATCAATGAATTACCTTTCTCAATCTTGCACACCTTTTTGGTGAATGGCAAATCTGCCACAACACATTGTTTTATCTCTGTTAATCCGTGTTAATCTGTGGCTGGCTGTGGTTTTTAGGATAACAACGAAGCTTAATCAACCGCATACAGAAGCTGCGTTATGCTTTAACTTCAATGCGGTTGATTACCTTGTCCACGGCGAATAGGTACCAGGCGTCGAGTTCGGCCATTTTTTTCTCCTCCTCGTCGCCAACGAGCCCCTCCAGGGTCACCACGCAGTTGCTGACGCTGGCGCGGATCTGGTCGGCGTGAACCAGGGGGTCTTTCTCCAGTACCAGTCGCAAGGCGTCGGCGACTTCATCATCACTGTCTTCCTCTGGCGGCATCACTTCCAGGCCGTTGACCACATCGCGGCAGCCGGGCGTCCACCATGCCAGCACTCCGGCCAGGCGCTTGTGAGACAGGCTGAGCACTTCGCCGTCCAGGGTGATCACCCCATTTTCCACGGATGCCACTATCGTTCCCGCCGGCTCCACGCCCGCATTCCTGAGTGTTTCCACCCGCTCCTTCTGCCAGACTTTCACGGTAGCATTGAATAAGTTCGGCTCCTGTAACAGGAAACTGCACACGGCATCGCGAATATCGCCATCTTCCCTGCGTTCCGAGGGGATAACCCGCAAGCGGTCTATCACACCCCTGACGCCGTCTTCCGCTCCACCCAGCTCCAGGGCGAGTTTCTTCGCTGCAATGTCCTGCACCTCGCCTTCCAGCGTCAGCACGCCGTTGTCGAATTCCATGGCGATGGGGTGATGGTGCAGATTAATGCGGTGCTCCCGTTCGAAGGCCGCCCGAATTTGCTTCAAAACCGCATCGCTAGAATCCATAGTCCTGTCTCCTGATTTTTTGCCGGCCCCGGAATGGCAGAAACCGCGCCGTGCTCGAAAGAAAAGTTTATCCAGTATAGGCAATCCGCCAGTTGTAGCATCGGTCAGCCCACCGCTTCTCTCAGCGTGATCAGCCGCAGCAACGGATGACCCGCCGGATCGAAGACCTCGACCTGCCGCGCATCAAGGGACGAGCGGGTGACCGGTACGCGCAGACTGAATTCGGCAGGCAGGTCACCGCGAACAACCTGGTCTTTTTCTGCCTGCCCTAACAGCTCGGTGAAGTTGAGTACCATCAGGCCTGGCTCCGGAATGCCCAACAGGATCGTGGCCAGCGGCGACATGCCGATAATCCTCCAGGCCGGATCGGTGATTACCACCGCACCGGGGAGTTGGTGGATAATTCCATTCATGCCGAGCTTCGCCAAGGCAAGGCTGGACTGAATTCGCGCCAGCAGCTCCTTCTTGTTGAACGGCTTGCTGATAAAATCGGTCGCGCCGGCTTCGATGCCCCTGATACGCTCCTCCGCCAAGGACAGGGCCGTAACCATGATCACCGGCAAGGCCGCGAATTCCGGGTCATGCCTAATCTCCCGGCATACCTCGTAACCCGTCATGCCCGGCATACGCACGTCCAGCACCATGGCGTCGGGTTTTTCCCGCCGCAGCGTTTCCAGCGCCTCGGGTCCGCTGCCAGCCTCCAGCACCCGGTAGCCGGCATCCTTCAGGATCAGGCGCAGCAACTTCACATTGGGCGGTGCATCGTCCACAACCAGAATCGTCGCACCGGCGGTAAAAACCTCGTCAAGCATGGCCGGTTCTCCTTCCTTCCCGAAGAAAGCGCTCCACCACTTCGGGCAACTTCCGGGTATCGAGCGGCTTGCTCAGATAGCCGTCGAAACCTGCCGCCAGAAAGCGGCTTTCATCGTCTTTCATGGCCTGGGCAGTAATCGCCACCGCCGGCACTTCATCGAATGTCGGGTCTGCCCGGATGGCGCGTATCACGTCCAGGCCACTGCCTTCGCCGAGGCGGATGTCGAGCAGGAGCAGGTCCGGCTTTACGCCCTTAAGCATTTCCAATGCCTGTTCGACACTATTCGCTTCCTGAATGAGATAACGCTTGCCACTGAGAACAACGCGAACCAGCTTGCGGTTGGTTTCATCGTCCTCGACCAGCAATATGGTCTTGGGTTGTTCTTCCATGCCGTCTCCCTCAGCTTTCTCCGCCGGGCAGCTTATCCCTCATGAAAAGCAGGGTGATTGCAGCCAGCAACCGCTCTTCGATAAGCTCGTTATCCTGCATCAGGACAAACTCGATGCCGCCCCCGGTTCGCGCGCGCTCCTCGGGGGTGAAGGCGAAAGGGGTCAAGGCCAGAACCGGGATATTGGCAGTCTCGGGCGTCGCCTTGAGGCCTTCCATCAGAGCAAAGCTATCCATCCCACCGGCCAGCAGATTGGTCACCACCAGATCGGGATGCGCGCATCTGGCGAGGCTGGCCGCCTCCTCTGCACCCAGCGCCTGAATCACCTCGTAACTTTCCTGAGCAAGGATCATGGCGAGCAGATTCAGCTCGTCAGGATCGGAGTGCACCACCATCACCTTGTGACAGGCCACGTTCTCGCCCTCGCGGTGAACGCATCGCCTCAAGGCATGGAGCAATTCGGCGCGTTCCACGGGCTTGACCAGGTATTCCGAAGCACCCAGCCGGAATCCGAATGACTGCCTGTCCAATACCGAAACGATGACCACCGGGATATCGCGGGTGCGCGGGGAAGCCTTCAGCTCGGACAACACCTCCCAGCCGTCAAGGCCCGGAAGCAGGAGATCCAGGGTGATCGCCAGCGGGTGGCACTGGCCGGCCAGCTCCAGCGCACTGACACCATTGTCAGTGACCAGCACATCGTAACCCGCCTGGGTGAGATAAAGCGTCAGGAGTTTTGCCGCCTGCGGGTTGTCTTCCACCACCAGAATGGTGTTGCCGGGATCAGGACGCAGCCCGGTTTCAGAACTGGTGCTCGCACCTTCCATTTCGGTTCATCCCCCCTGATCCTGGACCATAGCACTATCCGTTTTCTGTGAATTCAGCGGCTGCAGGGGCAGCGACACGTGAAAAGTACTGCCCTCGCCGAACTTGCTGTCCAGCCAGATGCGCCCGCCGTGTGCCTCCACCAATCTCTTGGAGAGCGCCAGCCCCAGCCCGGTTCCTTCGTGGCGCCTGGCATGAGAGTCATCCACCTGACTGAATTCGACAAAAATCCGGTCCATGTCCTCCGTGCGCATGCCGATACCGGTATCGGCTACAGCCACGTGCAACTGACTGCCCTCAATCGAACCTGAAATGACCACCCCGCCGCTGTCGGTGAACTTCACCGCGTTGGACAGCAGATTGAACAATATCTGCTTGAAGCGGATCTGGTCGGCGGTGATCAACCCAAGATCGGGCGGCAGGTTCACCTGGATGGAGAGCCCTTTCTTCTCGGCTGCACCACGCAGGGCGGTGACCGTCTCCCGCACCGTCTGCGCGATGGGAAAAGTCTCGTAGAAGAGCTCGAGGCGCCCGGCTTCCACCTTGGCGAGATCCAGCACATCGTTGATCAGCCGCAACAGCAGTTGGCCGGCATTGTGGATATCGCCCAGGTATTCCACCTGGTCGGCGTTGAGCGGCCCTGGAATCAGGTCCTGGAGCACCTCGGTGAAGCCGATGATGGCGTTGAGCGGCGTCCTGAACTCGTGCGACATGTTGGCCAGGAACTGGCTTTTGGCGGCGCTGGCCGCCTCGATCTGCAGGTTGAGTGCCTGCAGCCTCTCCATGGTGTCTGAATAGTGGATCATGTAGCTCTGGATGCCCAGTTGCATGTCCAGGTTCATGATCTTGTCCAGGGCGAGAATATGGTCCACCACCGCCTTCGCGTCATCCGGATAGCGCTCCAGGATCATCGGGTAGAGGATGCGGTGGTAAAGCTGGAATGCGCCGATGAACCAGTGGGGCTCGACATGAATGGCGTTGTGGATGTAACCGATGCGCCAGCGACGGTCGAAATAAGCGGCGTTGTAAGGGCCCTGCACAGCCTGCATCAGGTAGGCTTTTTGCGCTTCGCCCAGGCGGAGGATCATTTCCTCGTCCTTGAACACCTTGCGAGTCGCCTCGAAGGAAAGCATGTGCTCGTAAAAGCGCTTGGCAATTTCATTCAGCCGCTCCTGGAACAACGACTCCAGGTCATGCAGCAGTTCAACGTCCCGCTCGCTGAACATCAGGAACGCCAGCTGCTCCCCGCGGGAAGCCTCGTCGAAAACGGGTGGAATCAAGTCTCCATAGGGTTGTTCCGACATGCCATCACCTCCAGTCCGTACCGGCCACGACGGGGTGCGGCCGCGACTCATGGCCGCTCAGCACCTGCGCCTTCTCGATATAATCCAGCACCGCCGCCACCAGCGTCGCATGGCTCCAGGTCAGGGGAGAGACCGAAATAAAATCGCCGCTTTCCGGGTGCACCTGCTCCGGCAGAACCCCGGACGGAAGCGCCCGTTCGGCGGCCCACATGAGCAGGGGCAGTGCCTGCTCCAGAGCCTTGCGGTTACGGGCCGCCGCGATGCGGTACTGGGCAAGCCACAGGGTGCAGACCAGCCACGGATTACCCGGCACGCCTTCGCGGTCCAGCGCCCGCTGATAGCTGTCGCCCTCATAGCGTGCCAGGCCGCCGCTGCCCGCCTTTACCCAAAGCCGCTCCTCCACCGCCTGGACGGTTCGCACCACCCGTTCGTCCAGGGGATCGTAGCCGCCGAAAATAACCAGCCCGAGAAGGCTCGAGTCGACCGTCGTATCCCTGGTCTGAACACCGTCATCTAACAGGATGCCGCGCGCAAAGCGGCCTTCACGCTGGCAGTAGAGATGCTGGTCGAGAGCGGCCTTGACCTCCATGGCGCCGGTCATATAGGCATTCACCCGCTCATCATCCTGGAACAGGGTTGCCAGGTTGGCGGCCGCTTTCAGGCCACCGATCACGGTCGCCGTGGTGAAGGTAAAAATACCCCGCCGTTCTTCCCACAAGTCATAGGAAGGCAGTGGCAAGTTGGTCTTGTCGTCGCGAAAACCCAGCAGGAAATCGGCGGCCCGCTCCACGAAAGGGCTGTAAATGGGGCGGATCGCCTCGATATCGCGATGAACCCGGTAATGGCTCCAGATCGCCCAGATCACCAGGGCGGTTTCATCCTCCTGGATCGGCAACAGCATTTCCCCGTCCTGCAGCCAGGGCTGCCAGGAACTGCCCACCGAACCGTCCGGGTTGTACTTGTGCATGAGGAAACCGGTCTCGGCCAGAATGCTGGCGGAGTAATTGTAGTTGACCGCTTTTTGCGTACAAAATTCCAAAAACCGCCGGCTCATCCTCCCATACCCGGCGCGGTCCAGTGCCTCGGAAACAATGGCGCCGTCCCGCGGCCAGACATAGCTGTAGGTATCCTGGTTGAACTGGCGGATATCGGTGTCGTTGGCCGCAATCACCGCCCCGCCCCGGTCGATCTGGGTGCGCAGGATCAGCAGGCTGCGCCGGTAGCGCTCCACCAGCAGCGTGGGCAGGCCGTAATAATCCTTTTCCCCGGCCAGGATCCAGCGCCGCCAGTAGTCGATGTTGCGCTCGATCAGTCGGTCCGGCCCGATCTGGGTCACCAGCCGATGCAGCTCTTCGACTTCGCGGTAGTTTTCCCCCACCGCCATCCAGTAGTGGCAGACCGCTTCCTGGCCGGCGGCGATCGAGAGATGGATGCCAATCACCGAATCCACCGAACCTTGGGCAATAGGGTTGCCGCCCAGAATGCCGTTTTCCGCATCGCGCCAGGTACCCTCCAGCCCCCGGTGCCGCTTGGTTCCGGTGGCGAAATGGGTCACCCCCAGCGTGGTCTCCGTCGCGCAGCTCATCAGGAAATAGCGCGGCCCCTTGTAGTGGATCAGGCAGGCGTTCTTGGGGTCGAAAAAAACCGTGTCGCCGATTTCGTTTTCCATCGCATTGAGATCGGTATGGAAGAAAATCCGCGGCGCCAACGGGCGCGAAGACAGATTCTGCACCCGCACTCGCCGCACCAGGATGTTCTTTTCATAATCGATGGCATCGTTGAAATAAAGCCGTAGCGGCAGGCGTGCATGGGATGCGGTGACCGCGGTGACCAGCGCGTCGGACACGTAATCGCGCTGAAGAACCCAGCTATCGCGGTTGAGCCAGGAAAACTCCCCCTCCAGCCACACGCCGAACCGCCAGGGATAACCGAGCGCATGGTTTTCCTTGCCGACGCGCGGATAGTAGAAATCGCGAATCTGGTAATCGAAATCGAAAGCGGCAAGCAATGTACCGTTGCCGATAGGCAGGTCGCGCGGCATGGGTATCACCCAAGGGTTTGATGACTTTTTAATATAGATCAAATGAAACAGATTGGCCGTCAGAGCGGACTTGATTCCGACAAGCGTAAACTCAGGGTGTGTTGCAAATTGCCAGGGCGCAAGCGAACCGGCTATTGCGTCTTATCTGCTTGTGGGAGGCCCGTAATAAATCTATGATGCTGGAATGGTTTTAACGGGAATGTATCCGTAGCCCCCCGTGTTACTTGGACGGGTAGCGCATGTAAACCCCATGTCTGGGATGTGCCACAACCGGTTACTTCAAAAACCACAAAATTGCGGGCCCCTCTTTAATCATGACAACGCCCATTTTCATCGACAGTTGCGCTTGGAACTACCTATTCGTCCATCATATTGATCTAGCGGTAGAGTTGCCGCGCGAAGAGTTCGCGCTTGCTGTCACCAGCGAAGTGAAAATTGAAATCGAAAGTATTCCGGATGGCAAAGATAAGTGCCCCTTAAAGATTTATATCGCGAATAGTTTCGCGGCAAACAAAGTTCAAATAACATATGTGTTCGGGTTTGCAACTCACGAGCCCGACGGTAGCCTATCAAAAATCCAAACGAACGGCGGTTTCGGTCAAGGCACCTTTCAATCTAAGAAGGATAGAGCATGGTATGCGTCGGAGGCTGTAAAGCAACTTTTGATCAAGAATAAAAAGAAAAAATCTGGGTTAGGTCCGAATCAAGCCGACGCTTCAATGGCCATACGATCGCTTGATCCAAATTCCATTGTTCTAACCAATGAAAATAAGACGCAAATAAATAAACAATCCGGGCTCCTTCAGATGACGGCTAAACAAGGTGGGCGAATTGTATTTTTGCGTGACGAGGTTGAGCCGAGCGGTCTTTCGTTAGGGGATTATCTAAGAACAATGCTTCGAAGATTCCCAACGGGCACTATCAACTAATCCAGAGCATCTATGGAGGGAGTATGTTCTCAGCAATGCTTAACCTGCTTAAACGAAAAGAGCATCCCAAAGGATACCCAAAATATAGCGCTAAAGAGTTTGAGAAGTTTTTTGCGCTAGACAAAGAACAATCCAAAAAATTGGAGAGTGACTATCTATTGCTTCTTCAATTTGACAATAAATCTGATTTTTCTGAGCTGGCATTTGGTGCGGGACGTGATCTTTTTAAATTGTCTACCTCGCTTGCCAGTCGGTATGGCGTTCCGAAAACACGTGCCGGTGCTGTTGCTCATTTTTTTGCAAATATCACCACAACGCGGAATGATCAAATCAGCAAGCAGAAACTTGGCATTTCGACATGTATTTGGAAAACAAGTGTTTGTGGGATGCGAAAAAACGACCCAAATATTTCGCACGTTTCTCTGTCCGGGCAGGCATATAACGTCAATACTGGTCTGCTTGTGGACGGTAATTACTTACTGCCTGGCGTGGCATTGGGATGTACATGCAACGGGCGATCAGTTATTCCCGGATTTGATGACTGAGCAAGGCGTTGGTTAGGGTAACGAAATAACCTCTTCCCAGTGCCCAGATTTGTCCGAACCGGCGAGCCGGCGAGCCGGCAACGTCATATTCCCCTAGGGCTTGGCCGCATCCAACCGCGGTGCGTCTTTCTTCTTCGCCTCAGGCTGCGCACGTGCCGCCGGCTTCGGCTCTTCCAGCACCTGGAAAAAAATCTCGTCGCGCTTGACCATGCCCAGTTCGCTGCGGGCGCGCTCCTCGATGGCGTCGTAGCCTTGCTTGAGGTCGCGCACTTCGGCATCGAGAGAGGCGTTGCGCGCTCTCAGTTTCTGGTTGACTTCCTTCTGTTGCGTGGCTGCATGGTCGACCTCCCATACCCGCAGCCAACTGCCCTTCCCCAGCCACAAGGGATATTGAAGCGCGGCAATCAGTGCGACGAAGATCAGGGTCAGCCAGCGCATGTCAGCTTAGTTGGTAAAAAGCCTCTCGCCCCGCGTAGTTCGCCGCGTCGCCCAGTTCTTCCTCGATCCGCAGCAGCTGGTTGTACTTGGCGATGCGTTCGGAACGGCTGAGCGAGCCGGTTTTGATTTGCATGGCATTGGTGGCCACGGCGATATCGGCGATGGTGGTGTCTTCGGTTTCGCCCGAACGGTGCGAAATCACCGAGGTGTAACCGGCTTGCTTGGCCATTTCGATGGCGGCGAAGGTTTCGGTCAGCGTTCCGATCTGGTTGACCTTGATCAGAATGGAATTGGCGACGCCTTTGCGGATGCCTTCGCGCAGGATTTTGGTGTTGGTCACGAACAGGTCGTCCCCCACCAGCTGGATCGATTTGCCCAGACGGTCGGTCAGGAGTTTCCAACCGTCCCAGTCGAATTCGCTCATGCCGTCTTCGATGCTGAGGATCGGGTATTTGTCGGTCCAGGCGGCGAGGTAATCGGTAAACTGGGCAGAGCTCAGTTCCAGGTTGTCGGCCTTGAGGATGTATTTGCCGTCCTTGTAGAACTCGGAGCTGGCGCAATCCAGGCCGATCACCACGTCGGAGCCCGGCAGGTAGCCTGCCGTTTCAATGGCTTCCATGATCAGTTGCAGCGCTTCCTCGTTGGAGGAAAGCTGGGGGGCGAAGCCGCCCTCGTCGCCCACGGTCGTGGCCAGGCCGCGCTTGGCCAGGATGCTTTTCAGGGTGTGGAAAATTTCGGCGCCGCAGCGGATCGCTTCGCGGAAATTGGCGCTACCCACCGGGATGATCATGAATTCCTGTATGTCCGAGCTGTTGCTGGCATGCGCGCCGCCGTTGATGATGTTCATCATCGGCACGGGCAAATTCTTGGGCCCGGCACCGCCCAGATAGCGATAAAGCGGCAGGCCGGATTCCTCAGCGGCGGCCTTCGCCACAGCCAGCGACACGGAGAGCAGCGCATTGGCACCCAACCGGCTCTTGTTGTCGGTGCCGTCCAGTTCGATCAGGGTACGGTCGATAAAAGTTTGCTCTTCGGCATCCAGGCCGATGATCGCTTCGCAGATTTCGGTGTTCACGTTTTCGACGGCCTTCAGCACGCCCTTGCCGAAATAGCGCTGCTTGTCGCCATCACGCAATTCAACCGCTTCCTTGCTCCCGGTGGAGGCACCGGAAGGTACTGCAGCCCGCCCGATGATGCCGGACTCGAGCAGTACGTCGGTTTCTATGGTCGGGTTACCGCGGGAATCCAGAATCTCTCGAGCGATCACGTCTACAATTGCACTCATTTCTTTTCCTTATTTTTAGCTCACAGCTTATTAAATTTATTAAAAATCGTAAAAAATGAAACATTTTGTTTGGCGCTTAACCGCTGTCATGTAGGTTGGGTTAGGCGCGGCTTTTTGCGTCGTAACCCAACAAACCCAATCTTCACCAAAAGTAGGCGCCTCTAGGCGACACCGACGGATGGGCTGCACACACCAACACCGACGTTTAGGAGGATGATTGGGTTTGTTGGGTTACGCGATAAAGCCGCTAACCCAACCTACATGACTAGCTCTCCCCCTACATAACATAATAACTATGCTGGGTTTCAGCATTCCTGCTCGGCGAATCCTTGTTTCTTTACCAGCGCATCCAATTGTTTCAGGGTTTCGAGCAGGCCGCGAATTTTGTCCAGAGGCCAGGCATTCGGTCCGTCGGACAATGCCAGGTCGGGATTGGGATGGGTTTCCATGAACAGGCCGGAAATTCCGCTGGCGACCGCTGCCCTGGCCAGTACCGGCACAAACTCGCGCTGTCCGCCGCTTTTGTCGCCCTGCCCGCCGGGAAGCTGCACCGAATGAGTCGCGTCGAACACGACCGGGCAACCGGTTTCGCGCATGACCATCAGGGAGCGCATGTCGGAAACCAGGTTGTTGTAGCCGAACGATACGCCGCGCTCGCAAACCATGATGTTGTCCTGGCCGCTCGCCTCCCGAGCTTTTTCGACGACGTTTTTCATGTCCCAGGGGGCGAGGAACTGCCCCTTTTTGATGTTGACCGGCTTGCCCGCGCTTGCTGCCGCATGGATGAAGTCGGTCTGGCGGCACAGGAAGGCGGGGGTTTGCAGCACATCCACCACCGCCGCAACCGGCGCGATCTCCTCGATGGCATGCACGTCGGTCAGGACGGGCACTTTGATCTGGCGTTTTACCTCATCCAGGATATTAAGACCATCATCCATCCCTTTGCCGCGAAAGGATTTTGATGAACTTCTGTTGGCCTTGTCGTAGGAGGATTTATAGATGAAATTGATGCCCAAGTCAGCGCAAATCTCTTTCAGCGCACCGGCGGTATCCAGCGCCATCTGTCTGGATTCGATCACGCAGGGGCCGGCGATCAGGAATAGGGGCTGATCCAGACCGACTTCAAAACCGCAGAGCTTCATTTTACTTCCTTCTGTGTGCCGCCCAAGGCATTCAGGGCATGCTGCCGTACCGCCGCTTCCACGTAGGACTTGAACAGCGGATGACCATCGCGCGGGGTGGAAGTGAATTCAGGATGGAACTGGCAGGCGACGAACCAGGGGTGGTCGGGCAGTTCGATCATCTCGCACAGGTC
Source organism: Sulfuricella sp. (assembly GCF_035531155.1). NCBI lineage: Bacteria > Pseudomonadati > Pseudomonadota > Betaproteobacteria > Nitrosomonadales > Sulfuricellaceae > Sulfuricella > Sulfuricella sp. Next base: position 60,455 of record NZ_DATKTK010000048.1, read on the forward strand.
TTCTCCGCCCACTGACCGGCCGCTTACCCGCAGACCCGCCTGCTCCAGCTGGGGCAGCAAGCCATTGTTGACCTCATAGCGATGGCGATGCCGCTCGGTAATCCGGTCGGCACCATAAATTTTTCGCGCCAGCGAATCGGGTTGGAGCTGGCATTCCTGGCCACCCAGACGCATGGTTCCGCCCAGATCGGAATTGGCATCGCGCACTTCGATACTGCCGTCGGGTGCGCGCCATTCGTTGATCAGTCCAACCACCGGATACGGGGTGTCCGGCTCGAACTCGGTGCTGTGCGCGCCCGCCATGCCGGCTTTGTCACGAGCGTACTCGATCACTGCCAGCTGCATGCCGAGGCAAATACCCAAGTAAGGCACGCGCTTCTCTCTAGCATAGCGGATCGCCGCAATCTTGCCTTCCACGCCGCGCTTGCCGAAGCCGCCTGGAACCAGAATAGCATCCATGCCTTCAAGGGCCCCAGTGCCGCTGGTTTCCAGCGACTCGGAATCGATGTAATGAATTTTGATCTTGCTCAGGGTGTGTATGCCGGCGTGTATCAGCGATTCCGACAGGGACTTGTAGGACTCGGTCAGATCCACGTATTTGCCGACCAGGGCGATGTCCACGCTGTGTTGTGGGTGTTCCAGAGCAAAGACCAGACTTTCCCACTTGCTCAGATTCGCCGGCGGCGGCGACAATTCAAGCTTCTTGCAGACGATCTCGTCCAGCCCCTGCTGATGGAGCAGGCCGGGAATTTTATAGATGCAGTCCACATCCACGGCGGAAATAACCGCCTTTTCTTCAACATTGGTAAACAGGGCGATCTTGCGCCGTTCGTCATCCGGCAGATGCCTATCGGCACGGCACAGCAGCACGTCGGGCTGGATACCGATTTCGCGCAGCTCCTTCACCGAATGCTGGGTCGGCTTGGTCTTGATTTCCCCCGCCGAGGCGATGTAGGGTACCAGCGTGAGATGAACGTAGCAGGTGTTGTTGCGCCCCAGTTGCACGCCCATCTGACGGATGGCCTCGAGGAAGGGCAGAGACTCGATGTCGCCCACGGTGCCGCCGATTTCGATAATCGCGACTTCCGCATCCCCTGCCCCGAGATGAACGAAATTCTTGATTTCGTCGGTGATATGAGGAATCACCTGCACCGTCCCGCCCAGATAATCGCCGCGACGCTCTTTCTTGATCACGCTTTCATAGATCTGGCCGGTGGTGAAGTTGTTGCTCTTCTTCATCTTCACCTGGGCGAAGCGCTCGTAATGCCCCAGATCGAGATCGGTTTCCGCGCCATCCTCGGTGACGAATACCTCACCGTGCTGAAACGGGCTCATGGTGCCTGGATCGACGTTGATATAGGGGTCAAGCTTGAGGAGGGTGACCTTGATGCCGCGGGTTTCGAGAATAGCGGCAAGAGAGGCGGCAGCGATGCCTTTTCCAAGAGAGGAAACGACCCCGCCTGTGATGAAAACGAATTTGGTCATTTGGGAGCAGAATTGAGCACAAGACGGGGTCAAATTGTAGCGCAAAACGGGTTTCACATAAAGCTAAACATACGTTAAACAAGTTTCATAAAACGTTTTGCAAACGCCGGAGGGTATGGCATAATAAGAACAATTCTCATTAAACAAAGTCTAAAAAGCATGACGACCGTCAACCTGGAAACTCTCAAAGCCGGTGAAACTGCCACTATCGCTGCGGTGCATACCGACCGCGCGCTGTCCTATCGCCTTGCGGCGCTGGGCTTCCGCATCGGGAAACGCATCGAAGTCATCCGCCATGGCCGTTTTTCCGGCCCGCTGCACGTCCGCATCGGTGCTACCGACATCATGCTGCGCAAAAAAGAGGCGCAGAAAATAGAGGTTCAAACGCTCGCCTGATGAAACGCGTCGCCCTGGTGGGCATGCCGAACACCGGCAAATCCACGTTCTTTAATCGCGCCACCGGTGCTTCGGCCCGGGTCGGCAACTGGCCGGGCATCACCGTCGACCTGCTCGGCGCCAAGCTGCTGCTCGCCGGCGAGATGGTCGAACTGGTTGACCTGCCCGGCATCTATGACCTGCACGGCTTCTCCGACGACGAACAGGTCGTGCGCCATTTCCTGGAGAACAATCCGGTCGATCTGGTCGTCATCATCCTCAACGCTACCCAGATCGAGCGCCAGCTCAGCCTTGCCCTGCAGATCAAGCAGCTGTGCCTGCCTGCCGTGCTGCTGCTGAACATGGCCGACGAAGCCCAAAAATTCGGCATCAGCATCGACGCCGAAAAAATGTCGACCTCACTGGAGATGCCCGTCGTCATGCTCAGCGCCAAATATGGCAACGGCTATCAGGGCGCGCATCAGATCATTACCCGGGCCATTCAAAACAGTACGCCGGTCCCGCCTGAAAAGCTGCAAGTCCTGCTGGCGGCCGACGACCAGATCGAAACCGACATGGAAGCCGTGCTCAAGCAAACCGTCCAGGTGCCGGTCCATCTGTCGGACAATCTGACCACCCAGCTCGATCGCCTCATGCTCCACCCTTGGCTCGGACTGCCGCTGTTCTTCCTGATCATGTATTTGCTGTTCCAGGCCATCTTCCTGCTCGGCAAGCCCTTGCAGGACGGCGTCGGATGGCTGCTGGAAGCATTCAAGCAGGATGCGCTGGAGCCCATGCTGGCGGGTCTGCCGGCGGCGCTGCACGGCCTGCTGATCGAGGGCATCTACAACGGCGTGGGCACCGTAGCCACTTTCGTGCCCATCATTGTTCTGTTCTTCCTGTTCATGGCGCTGGTGGAGGACAGCGGCTACCTGTCGCGCGCCGCGTTCCTGATGGATGCGCTGATGGCCAAGCTGGGCCTGGACGGGCGCAGCTTCGTCATGATGCTGCTCGGCTTCGGCTGCAACGTTCCCGCGCTGATGGGCACGCGGGTAATGCGCTCGCGCAGCCTGCGCCTGCTGACCATGCTGGTGATCCCGTTTTCGCTGTGTTCGGCGCGGCTGCAGGTCTTCGTCTTCATCACTGCGGCGATCTTTTCTCCCAAGGCAGCGCCGCTGGTGCTTTTCAGCCTGTACCTGTTCAGCTTTGCCGCCGCCTTCACCACCGCGTTGCTCTTCAAAAGCCGCTTCCAGAACAACGAACCGTTCATCCTCGAATTGCCGCCCTACCGCTTCCCCACCCTGCGCCAGATGGTTCTGCGCGGCTGGCACGAAGTCCGCCATTTCCTCAGCCGCGCCAGCAAGTTCATCATCGCCGGTGTGGTGCTGGTGTGGCTGCTGACGCATTTTCCCCAGAACGTGGCGCCGGGCAGTATCGACACCTGGGCCGGCATGATCGGCCATTTCATGGAACCGGTGCTCGCACCCATCGGCATCGACCAGCACCTCGCCATCGCCCTGATTTTCGGTTTTGTCGCCAAGGAAATCGTGGTCGGGTCGCTGGCGGTGATCTACGGCCTCGAAGGATCGGCCCTGACCGGCATGATGGCGCAGCAGCTGGATTGGGTGCAGGCTTACAGCTTCATGCTGTTCACCCTGGTTTACACGCCCTGCCTGTCCACCATCGCCACGATCCGCAGCGAATCGAAGAGCATCCCCTACACTTCGTTCGCCGTTGCCTTTCCTCTGGGGCTGGCGTGGCTGTTGAGCTTTACCTTTTACCAGACAGCCAGGGCATTGGGTTATTAACTCTATAAAAAGCAGTTCAGCCACGGATTAACACAGATTATCAATGAGTTATCTTTCTCCTCTTGCGCACCTTTTTGGTGAATAGCCAATCTGCATCAACACATTGTTTTATCTGTGGTAATCCGTGTTAATCCGTGGCTAACTGAGGTTTTGGGTTAACAAGTCTGGCGGACCCGCTCGAAAAAGCAGATAGCCGCCGCGGCGGCGGCATTCAGCGACTCGGCCGCTCCCGGCATGGGGATCATGACCCTGCTGTCGGACGCTTCCAGCAAATCCTCCGAAATCCCCGCCCCTTCGTTGCCGATGACAAATGCCGTCGGGCCGCTCATATCAAGGCTAAACAGTGTCTTTTTGGCGCCTAAGGTCGTCGCAACCACTTGCCCCGGAAAACCCCGCGCAGCGGCCACCAGATCGCTGTTTTCATGAATAGACAAATGAAAATGGGCGCCCATGCCCGCCCTGAGCACCTTGGGCGACCAGGCATCGGCACATCCCGGCGACAAATGAATCCGTCCGATTCCGGCAGCGGCGGCGGATCGCAGGATAGAACCCAGGTTGCCGGGATCCTGGACATCTTCGAGCAGTACGCAGCAATCGACTTCCCCTTCGGCTGGCTGCGGAATCCGGATCAACGCGACGATTCCGGTCGGCGTGTCCACGGTTGAGATATCCCGAAATAATTCATCCCCCAGGACGATCAAATTTTGCGGCGGTACTGTTTGGAGAAAATCTCGTATTTCCGGATGATCCTGTGCGGTGACGGAAACCATGACCGCTTCGGCCAAGCCGCCTGCCTGATGATAGGCGGCGACCAGATGAATGCCGTCCAGCAGGGTTTTGCCGGCTTTCTTGCGCTCTTTTGACGAAGCGGCAAGTTTTCTGGTGCTTTTAAGCAGTGGGTTTTCTCTTGAGGTAATTGTTTTCATACTTGGTAACAGTAGTGTCCGGTTAAAAGTCGAACAAATTTAGTTGGTTATAAAAGTCCGTCGGATCTGGGAACTGCCCACTGCCTGCGAAGGCTTGTGATAGCTGGGTTTTCTCAAAAACAGACACCGATAAAATCTGTAGCAAAGAGTAGAGAGAGGCATCAAGTTGCAGCTCCTTTTTGACAATGGCAATCAGTACGTAAGTGGCGACGGCGCACCAGATT